>JAZSIZ010000166.1:0-7941 GCA_045534015.1 Victivallaceae bacterium
TCCAGTCGGGCCTCCCGCCGCCGGGTATCCGGGCTGGAAAGCATCCGCAGGATGGCGGCCGTATCATTTCTGGCAGATTCCAGAAGCATTTCCAGACGGCGGTATGTCTCCCGCCTTTCTGCCGCCGGACGGGAAAAAATATCCTCCGGAATACGGACCCGATCCACAGCGGCATCCCTCCGCCCCATGGTGGGCGAAAGATTCCGCTTGATCAGGTGATCCACCGCCGCAGTCTGCGGAGTAGGAATGATCCCGAGCGTCTGCCCCACCCGGCGGAAAAAATGATCCGGCTGTTTCACAAAGTTACCTCAAAAATCATGGCGATCTCATCACAGCAGGTGTGTTTGGGGCACTGGGCGCAATCGCTCCAGATTTTTTCCGGGAAAAGCGATTTCGGAACCTCCCGGAAATTCATTGAACGGAAGAAATCCGGTCGCAGAGTCAATGCAAAAAGCCGCCAGAAATTTTTCTGAACTTTGAGTTTTTCGATGATCGCTTTGATCATGGCTTTTCCGATACCCTTGTTCTGCAATCCCGGGGCGACTACCAGACTGCGGACTTCCAGCAGGTCGTTGCCGAAATCCCGCACTGCGGCGCAACCGCAAACTTTTCCATCGAGAACTGCCACTGTGAAATTGCTGATAAAAAAGGCAATATCATCTCTGGAACGGGCAAGTACGATCCCCTGTGGAGCGTAAATACTCAACAAATAGTGGATGCTTTCCACATCTTCAATGGCGGCATCCCGGATGGTCAGCAACTCTTTCACTCTTCTGCTCCGGCGGGGGCGGGTTCTTCAAAACAGCCGAAGGCACGGAATTTTTCATAGCGTCCGGCTTTGAGTTCCTCTCCGCTCTGTTCATTCAACTCTGCCAGCTGTGCTGCAATGACATCACCCAGCAGTCTGGCAGCTTCATCATGGTTGCGGTGGGCACCGCCAAGCGGTTCAGGGATGATGGCATCGGCAATGCCGAATTCCTTGAGTTTTGCGGCGGTCAACTGCAAAGCGTCGGCAGCCTGCGGAGCGTATTTGCGGTCTTTCCACAAAATAGCGGCACACCCTTCCGGAGTGATGACCGAGTAGTAGGCATTTTCCATAATGAGGATACGGTTGCCGACACCCAGACCGATGGCTCCGCCGGAACCGCCTTCGCCGACGATCACACTGATGACCGGCACTGTCAGATTGAACATTTCCCGCAGATTTACTGCGATCGCTTCGGCGATGTGCCGTTCTTCACTGCCGACACCGGGATATGCTCCGGGAGTGTCGATAAAGGTGATTACGGGAATTCGCGCCTGATTGGCAAGGCGCATAAGGCGCAGAGCTTTGCGGTATCCTTCCGGCTGGGGCCAGCCGAAGTTGCGGAATACATTCTCTTTCATATCCCGCCCTTTCTGGGTACCGATGATCATTACTTTCTGTCCACGGAAGGTGGCAGGCCCGCCGATGATGGCTTTGTCATCGCTGAAACGGCGGTCGCCGGAAAGTTCCATGAAATCCGGGCAGAGCCGGGAGATATAGTCCATAGTGTACGGGCGTGCCGGATGGCGGGAAATCTGCACTTTCTGCCACGGGGTGAGGTTGGAATAGATCTCTTTCATGGTTTGTTCCAACTTGCCGTTAAGGGCATCTATTTCTGCGGAAACATCAATACCGCTGGTTGCGGAAAACTTCTGCAATTCATCAATTTTTTTCCGCAGTTCCATGATCGGGGCTTCAAAATCAAGCGTAGTTCCAAACATCTGAAATACCTTTGTTATAGTTGTTTCACTCCACAATCCTGACCGGAGTACCATCCGGAACAAGTATGTAAAGCAGTGAAATATCTTCATGATTGAGGATGGTTGCTCCGTTTTTCAGCGGGATCGCTTCGGAGTTTTCATCTTTGCAATCGTGGATCGACAGATAATATACCGGTGCATCCGGTTTTTTTGCATTGGCAACTGCCAGCAGATATTCGCCGTAGGGGTTTTCCGGATCACCGTGTTTGAATCTGGTTCCGTGTTCACCGCGGTACACCGGTTTGCGTCTGTGTGAACAGATGACCAGATCATTGCGTGTTCTGGCATCCGGTTTGATCCGGCAGTTGAATATGGCAAACGGGATCGCATTGCCGCTGACCACCCGGTCGAGCTGGAGAGTTCCGTTTTTTACGGAAATGATGATCTGCCAGCTGTCGGCATGCAGGAAATAAAGTTTGTCATTCAGCCCGATGGTGTATTTTTCGTCCAGATTATTGGCAATCCGGATGAAATCACGGGTATTATGATATTTTCTTTCCAGAGTGGAAACGTACTCATTGGGGGCAACCACATGTGAAACGGCGAAATTGCTCTTTTTCCAGCTGCCGTCTTTCAGCATGGAGGAAAGTTTTCCGGTCTGGTTGAAAAGTTCCCGGGTCGAGGGATCATATTTTGCCGGATTGATATTTTTGGAAGAGTTTTTGCTGCCGGTGTTGTCAGATGAATCAAGTTTTCCGGAATTTTTGCTGCCGTTTTTACTCTCTCCGGCATCTTTACCGGATGAATTGTTTTGGCTGTTGTCATCACCACTGCGGACGGAATTTTTTTCCTCCGTTTCAGAATCGCTTTCTGCCGGATCATTTTCTGCAACAGCACCGGAATTATTCCCGGCGGCATTTTCAGCGGCGGCATCTTCATCCGTTCCGGAATTTCCGGATGGAACGATCCAGCAGATGATCAATGCAGTAATGGCGGCAATCACGCAGAAAAGAATAACGAGGCGGATGGTTTTTTCACGGTCACTCCGGGAACGCTTGTGTTCCCGCTCTACATCTACATCAAGTCGTGGCATGGCTGCATCTCCCGGAAAAGGGTTGAACTTCAAAAAAATTTATTTGTATAATATACAACAACATGGCATCTTTTTCAAGTCTGCATTGGTATTCTGCACCAAATGATGTTATATTATATTCTGTGCAGTAATGTGTCGGTAAACGGATAATCCGGGAGAATGGTGATGAGTTTGATTTTGAGTATAGAAAGCAGCTGTGATGAGACAGCTGCCGCTGTGGTGAAAGATGGTTCACAAGTGCTTGCCAGTGTTGTGGCATCGCAGATCGCCAAACATGCAGTCCATGGTGGAGTGGTTCCGGAACTTGCCGCCCGTGAACATCTTAAAGCGGTGATGCCGGTTACGGAAAGTGCTTTGCGTGAAGCCGGAGTTACCATGAAAGATATAAGTGCCGTAGCGGTAACTCAGGGCCCCGGGTTGATTCCTGCTCTGCTGGTCGGGATGAATTTTGCCAAAGGTCTGGCGCAGGCGAATGATCTGCCGCTGATCGGTGTGAACCACTTCCTCGCTCACATTTACGGAGCATTTCTGGATAGTGATTTGAGTGTTTTGCAGAAAAAAGAAACGTATCCGCTTCTGGCATTGGTGGTTTCCGGCGGACATACATCTTTGCTGCTGATCAGCGAAGACGGTTCCGCCCGGCAGTTGGGCTGTACCATTGACGATGCCGCCGGGGAGGCTCTGGATAAGGGGGCAAAACTGCTCGGTCTGGGTTATCCCGGAGGGCCCATTATGCAGAAAACTGCCGAAAACGGAGATCCGGAGCGATTCGATTTTCCCCGGCCGCTTACCGGCGGGGCAGGGCGGGCATTATCTCCGGAAAATCTTTACAACTTCAGTTTCAGCGGTATAAAAACTGCGCTGCTCTATCATGTCCGGAAAGCGGAAGCCGCCGGAACGATGGATCAGCAGTGGCTGTATGATACCGCCGCAAGTTTCCAGCGGGCGGTCGTTGATGTGCTGGTGCGCAAGACTCTGACTGTGCTGAAAAATTATCCGGTAAAGACCGTTGTTGTCGCCGGCGGTGTCGCCTGTAATGCTGAATTGCGCCGCATGATGGCGGAAAGATTGCCGAAAAAGGTCGCTTTGCGTATAGCTCCTCCAAAATACTGTACCGATAATGCCGCTATGGTCGGCGGCATCGCATGGCACGCATTCAACAAAAAAGATTTTGCAGCCCTGGATATTGATTCTTTTGCCCGGCTGCCGCAGATCGTAAAAGTGCCTTTTATCTGATCTTTACGGCTGCTTAACCGCGGAGCTGTTTGCGTGAAAGGAACCGGGCGAACCGTGAGCGTTTGCGGGCATCGGGGGCATTCACGCAGACGGCGTGTTGCGGGTGAAACACGGCATATACAGCTCTGTGAATGCCCGTTTCACCTGCCGGAGCAGTGCAGTACTGTTGAGCATCGTGATGGTGCAAAAAGCTGTCAAGCGGGGAAAATTGTTAATAATTCCTGAAAGTTGGCAAAAATGACTTGTATTTTCCCCTTATAAGTATTATTTTATCAACTGGAATGAATATACTGCAATTGAAAGGAGGGTGTTCCCATGGATGACCGAGCTGTTGATCTGCACCGCAATTTGCGCCGTATCGAGTTGAAAGTCAAGGAGTATTGTGCCAGTCAGGTACCGACCGAATTGTTTCATTACACTTTGAGCCAGATGCGGGCGATCGATACCCTCTATTCATTGATCCGGGATACCGGCACCGGAGTTCAGCTTAAAGTACTGGCGGAAAAACTCGCCATCACTCCGGCAGCGGCAAGCGAAATGGTCGATACTCTTGTCCGCAAGGGGGCAATCTGCCGGGAGAATGACCCTGCTGACCGCCGTGCCGTGCGTCTTTATGTGGGCAATGACTTGCGGGAAAGATTCGAAAGCTGCGAAAATCAACTCAATACCCTTACTGAAAACTTTCTCAACACCCTCTCTGAAGCAGAACAGGATACTTTCGTTAAAGTAGTTGCCAAATTTGCGGAATTCACCTCTGAACCGGAAAATTTCCCGGAGGTGGATAAGTGATCAACTTTTCCATTTCCGCTCTGGAAAAAGCTCCGGTAAGAAAAGATGGTGTACTCCCGGGTGAATTTCTCGATCTTGCTCCGGAAGATGCATTTGCTCCGGCTGGTGTTGTCGAATACGATCTGACTGCCGCCATCGTTTCCGGCGGCGTACTGGTTTCCGGGAAAGCCTCCGCCAGAGTAAGTGCCGTTTGCGGCAGATGTCTGGAGAATATAGATATTACCATCAGTAATCCTGATTTGCACATATTTTTTGAAGTCGGTGAAAATCAGGAGATTCTGGAAGTCGATGAGGAATTGCGTGCAGAACTTCTGCTGGAATTGCCCATGAATCCGCTCTGCGATCCGGATTGCGCCGGTTTGTGTCCGGTCTGCGGGATCGATCTGAACAAAAAAAACTGCAAATGCATTCCGCAGGATTCCGCCGCGAAAGTTTCGCCGTGGAGCGCATTGGATGACCTCGATCTGTAATATATGGATAACTATATCCGTTACTTTATCCAATACATGACAGTGGAAAGGGGATTGAGTCCCAACACCGTCAAATCATATGCCGGTGATCTGACTTCGCTGGCAGATTTTCTGCAGGAACGCAATGTGAACAGCTGGTCACAGCCGGATCGGGATACCTTGCTGGATTTTCTGGATTCACTGCGGGATAAAGATATGGAAACAACTTCCATTGCCCGACACCTGACTGCCATTAAAATGTTTTACCGCTATCTTGCCGGAGAAAAACTGGTGGATTCCGATCCCACTTTATTGATGGATTCCCCCAAATTGTGGCGGGTTTTGCCGGATTATCTTTCGCTGGACGAGGTGGAGGCTCTGCTGAATGTTTTCCCTGCAAACGGGGAAGCTCTGGATATCCGCAACCGGGTGATCCTCCATCTGCTTTACGCTTCCGGTCTGCGGGTATCGGAATTGACCGGCTTGAAATTGGCGGATGTCAATTTTGAGAATGGATTTGTCCGGGTCAAAGGCAAAGGTTCCAAAGAGCGGGTAGTACCGGTCGCCCCGAAAGTTATGCGGATGTTGAACCGCTACACTCAAAATGCCAGAAATGAATTGATCTATCTTGTTCCCCACAGCCCATATCTTTTTATTTCCCACCACTCCCGGAAATTGAATCGGGAAAGGATTTGGGCGATCATCAAAGATGCAGCATTCAGGGCGGGGATCGGCAAAAATATTTATCCCCACACTTTGCGCCACAGTTTCGCCAGTCATCTGCTTGCCAATGGAGCTGACCTGCGGGCTATTCAGGAGATGCTTGGCCATGCGGATATTGCCACCACAGAAATTTATACCCATGTGGATAAGGGCAAACTGGCGGCGATCCACCACAAATTCCATCCACGAGGTTGAATGATGGCGTATTTACTGAAAGATATACTTTTAGATGCGGCGGCATTGCCGGAAAACTGGCAGGAAAAACTCCCGGAGATCGCTGCGGAAAAACTGAAACTCCACCGGAAAAAAATTACCGGAACAGAGTTGCTTTCTGCTTCCATTGACTCCCGCCGGGGAACTCCGAAACTGCTGTTGACTATGAAAATCGATGGCGATGTGCCGGAAACTTCCCCTGAAGAATTTGCCGCATTCATCCCCAAAGCTCCGCAGCTGCCGGAAAATACCGCTTTGAAAAATCCGGTGATCGTCGGCACCGGTCCTGCCGGGATCTTCGCCGCGCTGGTTCTGGCGCAGGCGGGGTGTGATCCCGTTATCATCGACCGGGGTTCGCCGGTGGAGAGCCGGGTGGAAGATTATCAGAAATTTCTCGCCACCCGTCAGTTGGATACAGAAAGCAATCTGCTTATCGGCGAAGGCGGAGCCGGAACTTTTTCCGATGGCAAACTTTACACCGGCACCAGAGATTTCCGGGCGGTATGGGTCAAAAAAATCCTGATGGAATGCGGCGCACCGGAAGAGATCCTCTGGCAGAAACGCCCCCATGTGGGATCTGATTTCCTCAAAATTACCGCCGCCGGTTTGCGCAAAAAGATCGAAGCTCTGGGGGGAAAATTTATCTTCAACACTGAAATAGTTGATATTGAAGTGAAAAACAATATCTGCACCGGGGTGAAAACCGCTGCCGGAGAAATTATTCAAGCCCCGAAAATCCTCCTCGCCCCCGGTTTGGGCGGCAGATATTTTGTCCGGAATATTCTGGATAAAGTGGCATGGGTACTCAAACCATTTCAGATGGGGTGCCGCATCGAACACCCCCAGACTCTGATCGACCGTGCCATGTATCACACCAGCCGCCCGGCGGCTCTCGGCGCGGCGGAGTATCATCTGGTTGCCCGCCGTCACCGGCGGCACATCGCTTCATTCTGCATGTGTCCGGGCGGTGAAGTGGTCAATGCCACCGCGTGGGAGAACCGCTCCATATCCAACGGCATGAGTCTTTTTGCCCGGGATAGTGATTTCGCCAACAGCTGTCTGATCGCCACCTTTTCGCCGGAAGAATCCGGTTCTTTAGCTGATATTGACCGGATGTTTGAAGAGATCGAGAGAAACTGTTTCGCCGCCGGAAACGGCGATTATACGCTCCCCGCTCAAGATGCCGCAGCCTTTTTGCGCCATGAAAACGGCTTGAAAAATTCTGCCACTTCCGCCGCCTGCGGGATCTCCGCCGGGAGGATCGACCGGATAATTCCAACAGAATTGTATGATGCTCTGGCTTCAGCATTGAAAGAGATCGACCACCGGATGCCCGGTTTTATCCGGCAGGGAAAATTTATCGGCGTGGAAAGCTGCGTTTCTTCCCCTGTGCGAATTTGCCGGGACCGGGAAAATTACACCACCTCACTGGGCAATCTCTACTGTGCCGGTGAAGGATGCGGTCTGGCAGGCGGAATAATTTCTGCGGCATGCGACGGCATCGCCTGCGCCGAAAAGTTTATATTATCTTAATTTTTGTGAAAAATCTAACCGACGGTGGCGCATTGCGGTCAATCTCGCGCCTTATACTCCAAAAAATCTCCCTGCGGCGGCAGGAGAGCCGCCTCGCCGCTCGTGCTTCGCACTCGGCGGTTTCAGTCGATTTTCCGGAGACCACGCCCTCCGTCATTCCGTGCGGCTTACGCCGTACTC
>JAZSIZ010000158.1:0-2396 GCA_045534015.1 Victivallaceae bacterium
GCGGAGGAAGATCGGGTTTTGCGACGAGTACGCAACAGGAGTGTACTGTGTACTCGACTGTTGCGGCGCAGGAGCAAGGCGCGAGATTACCCGCAAGCCGCCGCCGTCGGTTAGATTTTTCACAAAAATCAGGACAATAATCATTTTTTATATATTGTTTTTTTTAGGGTTTCAGCCTTTGAAGATGAAATAAACAGCTCCGACCATGCACAATCCGGCAAAGAGAAAGTTCCAATTCAATTTTTCTCCCATGAAAAGCACACTGAATGGAACAAATACGGAAAGTGAAATAACCTCCTGCATGATTTTCAATTGCGCCAGCGACAGATTTCCATCATGTCCGATACGGTTTGCCGGTACCTGGATAAGATACTCAAAAAAGGCAATTCCCCAGCTGATCAGAACTGCGATGATCAGCGGTTTACTGCCGAGGTTTTTCAGATGTCCGTACCACGCATAAGTCATAAAGCAATTGGAAAGCACCAGCAATACGACCGTTTTTACAATAACACTGCTCATATTTTTTTCTCCTGTTGATAATATTTTGGTGAAGTGATTTCAGAAAGTCACCGGAAATATCCCGATGAATTTTTGAAATCACATCTTATGATAAAATAATACTCCGGAGGGTGTTGCGGACAACAACTCCGGAGTACCGGTTTTGCGTTGAATTATTTCCGGGGCGGAAAATCAAACTCAAATTCAAAAAGATCTCCGATCCGGTCGATGGCACGATCTTCATCGATACCTTCCACCTGCAATGTGGCAGAGGAACCTTTGGTCAGAGCCAGAGAGATCAGAGCCAGCATACTGTCGATTTCTGTAATTGCTCCATCGGCTGTATACAGTTGGAAACGGTGATCCGGAAACTCATTTTTTATTGTGGTCAGGATCACCCCGGATGGCCGGCAGTGAATGCCGGCATTGTTTTTGACTGTTATTACTCTTTCCCGCATATTCTGCGCTCCGGATTATTCAAAACAGATCATTCGAGCGAATCAAGATATTTGAAATAATCATCCTCATTCATCATGTCATCAAGTTCAGAGGCGTCAAAATCAACCAGTTTACAGATCCATCCCTTATCTTCCGGAGATTCTGTCATCAATTCCGGTTCATCTTCCAGTGCTTCATTGACCACGGCAACTGATCCGCCGATGGGAGCGCACAATTCAACTGTGTACCGGTCTGTTTCCATGTTGCAGAGACGGTCGCCGATGATAAAATCATCTCCCTCTTCCGGCAGTTCGATAAAACTGACGTCGCCATACTCCTCAATGGCAAATTGTGAAATGCCGATAGTGGCAGTTTCACCGATGATTTCCACCCACTCATGGTCTTCTGTGTAATACTTCATTAACAAGGCTCCTGAATTTATTTTTCCGGCAAATTTTCCGGAGTATAACTTCTCTGCACATAATGGAACATACATATATGAAAAATGCAAGTCATTTCTTGCAGATTTTTCTTTTTTTTTACATCTTTTTGCTTTTTTTGAGAAAAGCACTTGAAAAAAATACATTTTGGGGTTATTTTATAAAACAGCAAACATAATGGTGGTTGTAGCTCAGTTGGTCAGAGCGCCTGGTTGTGGCCCAGGAGGTCGCCGGTTCAAGTCCGGTCTACCACCCCATTTTTTTGTCCGAATTTCGGGCAAAAAAATAACGAAGACGCAAGTCTTCACTTCACAGAGCCGCCAGGCTCTACTTCACATCTTCACGCGGCGAAGCCGCTCTTCACTAAAACACCGTTCCGACTTGCTTGCTTGTCCCGCCATAGCTCGTAGAGCGACGGCGGATGAAGTCGCTCATTTCATTCACTTGTGAAGACGCTCCGCTTGTGAAGTTGCCGCCTGCGGCGGGAGGATGTGTTTCTGCTTAAAGCGCACCTTGCGGTGCTTAAATAAAATCGCCCCAAATTCTCCGCTGTAAGAGGTCAGTTAGATCTCCGCCGGAGAAAGAAAATCACTTGAAGCACACTGCAGTGTTATGTACTGTTACCACCAAATGGAGCAAGCAGACTCTCCCCCTCAAATCGGAGTATCTTTGGCAGGTCGGAATGTTATCAAGGTATCGCATAAAGTTAAAAAAATTCTCTGATCTCTTACAGGCTGAAAAGTTCAAATTGCAATAACGACTGTTTGCTGACTTCCGAAAAACCATACTTTTCTGCTCAAAAAGCATATTCTGCAAGGCTGAATAACGCTATAAACTGAATATGCCGAATTTCGGCTTGTTGCTATTACTCAACCGGCGACTTCTGCGAAAGACCTCTTACCTTAAAATCAAAGTTCGATAAGTGTGAATTTCTTTTTTATGATTTTATCCTTTCTGTCAAGGTTTTACAATTCATATTCTTTCAAGACTTGAGAAACTCTATGCCATGCTTCTTTGGGG
>JAZSIZ010000004.1:0-24400 GCA_045534015.1 Victivallaceae bacterium
GCGGCAAGGTCGGGTTTTGCGACGAGTACGCAGAGGGAGTATACGACTGTATTCGACCTCTGCGGCGCAGGAGCAAGGCGCGAGATTGACCACGATGCGCCACCGCAGTAAAGATTTTTCACAAAAATTGGGACAATAACATTTATTTAATAATATTGAGGTAATAAAATGAAACATTTATGGCTGGCTGGATTTCTTTTTCTGGCACTCTGCACCGGTTGCGAATCGATAAATCCATACAAAATCGCAGAAAAAAATATCAACAACTCCAAGCAGCTCCGGGTCGGCATGACCAAAGCAGAGGTGCTGCAGGTTATGGGGGAACCGCTGAAAGATGAAGCTTTCAATAAACCCGACCTCTGGTATTACTATTACGACTGCAACTGGCTGGATGGTCTGATTACCGAAGAGGAGTGCTTCCCGCTGGTTTTCAAAGATGGCAAGTTGATCGGCTGGGGCAACCGTTTTTATTCTGCCTGGCGTCTGGAACACAAAGACACGGTGCCGGAAATAGAACTGCCGCCGGAAGCTTCCATCGGAGAAAAATAAATGAAAAAGTGGTTCATCTTTATCGCACTTCTGTTGATTTCCGGAGTTTCCGGTGCAGAAGCATTGAAAACCGGCAGTCAGCTCAAACAGCTGCCGTCGCCGCTTTATCTGGATGACAGCAATAAACAATTTTCTGAATTTCTGGGAAAGAAAAAATTTATTGTCATCCATATATGGGAGATGAACCAGAGTGCATTGAGCGAATTTTATCCTCTGGCCAATATTGCAGCCAAACTGCGTGATGATGTGCAGTTTCTCGGTATCGGTATCGGTGAACACAATCAACTCAAACGTTTTCCCGGGGCAGTCAGACTCGGTTTTCCGGTAAATTCCGACCGCAAAGGGGCAGCTAAAGAGCTTTTGCTCCGGAAAAGCGATCAACTGCCGCTGACGGTGATATTAGATAAAAACGGTACTGTTCTCTGGCGCGGACCTTTCCGGCAGATGTCGCCGGTTCTCAAAAAGTGTCTTGACGGTAAATTCGATCTTCCGGAGCAGATCCGGGTGGAAAATTTCGCAGAAGCTGTCAGTGCCGCAGTCAGTGCCGGAGAAATCGACAAGGCACTTGCCATGATCGCGGAGGAATATAAAAAACACCCGGAAAAAACCGATCTGCTCCATGCGCAAATATCTCTTTACAAGAAACTCAACAAACTGCCGGAAGCATTCCGTATCCTCCATGAGGCCCAGCAGCGTTCTCCTGAAAATTACCGGATCTTTGAAATCGAATATCGCTTGATCGGCGAAAACAATCAACTGGATAAACTGCCGGAATTTTTCACCCGCCTCAAAAAGAATTTTGCCAGTAAGCCGCATGTGCTGATGGCGTTTGCCATAGCGGAATGCAAACTGCCACCGGAAAATCTTCAACTGAAACACGCTTTCGATCTGGCGGAAACCGGCTGGAAAAGTCAGGCTTTCAAAACTCCGGTGGACAAGGGACTTTTTGCGATGGATTATGCCAGCATCCTCCACTCGGTCGGCAGAAATGATCTGGCGGTGGAACTGGCAAAAATCGCCTGCGAAAATCTCAAAGGCAAGAATAAATATCTGCCCAAAGCTGAAAAAGCTCTGCTCTATTACTCCAAATTGAATGAAATCGCTCCTGCACTGAAACTGCCGGACTTGAAAAAATAAGTCAGCGGTGATATATTATAGTGAGGCAATTTACGGTAATTGCCTTATTTCACAGAAAACGCAGTGCTGAAAAGCGGTCAACCGGAATTTTCAGGAGCATGCGGTAGCGTGGAATTCGGTCGGTATCACCTTCTGTGCCAAATAATTACAGCAGGGAATGTGATACCGGGATTCCGCATACAGCTCTCCGGAAGGAAATGAACGGATCAGGATTACCCGCTTTGATGTGTTGCAAAAAAACAATCTTATAATAAGGATAAATTGTATCATGGGTGAAGAAAAGAAAATCGTCTTCCAGCTGGATGACACCAGAACCATGGAAATCTCCACCGGCAAAATGGCGGGTCTTGCCAACGGCAGCTGTCTTGTCCGTCTCGGAGATACCATCATCATCGCCGCCGCCTGTTCCGGCGAACCCCGCGAAGGCAGCGACTTTTTCCCGCTGCAGGTGGACTACAAGGAAAAATATTCAGCCGCAGGTAAATTCCCCGGCGGTTACATCAAACGTGAAGGACGTCCTTCAACCAAAGAGATCCTCACCTGCCGGATGATCGACCGCCCCATCCGTCCGCTCTTCCCCAAAGGCTTCTTCCACGAAGTTCAGGTGCAGTGCATGCTTTTGAGTGCCGATGGAGTCAACGATGCCGACGTGCTGGCAATGGTCGGTGCATCAGCCAGTCTGATGCTTTCAGATCTGCCTTTTGAAGGTCCGATCGGTGCCGTCCGGGTCGGCAAAGTCGATGGTCAGTATATCGTCAACCCCACCCGTGACCAGATGGAAAAAAGCACTTTGGAATTGATCTATGCCGGTCTGCCCGATCAGGTCATCATGATCGAAGGTGAAGCGAACTTCGTTTCCGAAACTGAAATGCGTGAAGCGATGTACTGCGCCAATGAAGCGATCAAACGCCAATGCGCCGCCCAGGTGGAACTTGCCAAAATCGCCGGCAGAGCGAAAAAAGAGTACCATTACTATCTCGTGCCGGAAGCTTTGCAGAAAGCTATCGAGGAGTTCTGCGCTCCGACCATTGAAACGACCTGTACCATCCCCGGCAAAGAGAACCGTCAGAATGCCCTGAACGAATTGCTCGCCAATGCCCGCGCCGCTTTGCGTGAACAATTTGCCGACATGAGTGATGCTGACTTCAATCTGGAAACCGCCAAAGGTTTCGATGATTATGTGCGTGACATCACCCGCAAACTGATCCTCGAAAAACATTTCCGCCCCGATGGCAGAAGCGTTACCGACATCCGTCCGCTTTCCGCTGAAGTCGATGTTCTGCCGGTGGTTCACGGCAGTGCGCTTTTCTCCCGCGGCGAAACCCAGGCTCTGGTCATTGCCACTTTGGGCAACGAAAAAGATGCCCAGGAATTTGACGATCTGACCAGCGTCACCGGCAATGCCGTCAAACGTTTCTATCTGCATTACAACTTCCCCAACTACAGTGTGGGTGAAGTCGGTCGTATCGCCGGTCCCGGTCGCCGTGAGATCGGTCACGGAAATCTGGCTGAACGCTCCGTTGCCAAAGTTGTTCCGGCGGAATTTCCCTATGTAGTGCGCTGCGTTTCAGAGATCATGAGTTCCAATGGTTCCACCTCCATGGCAAGTGTCTGCGGTGCAACTCTGGCATTGATGGATGCCGGTGTGCCGATCACCGCTCCGGTTGCCGGTATTTCCTGCGGTCTGGTCACCGGTGACAATGGTGAAAGACTGCTGCTGACCGATATTCTCGGTGCCGAAGACCACTTCGGTGATATGGACTTCAAAGTCTGCGGTACCCGTGACGGTATCACCGGCTTCCAGCTCGACCTCAAGCTGCCCGGTATCCCCATCGACCTGCTCTGCGAGGCGATGGAACGCAACCGTATTGCCCGTCTGAAGATCCTCGATGTTATTGAAGAATGCATCTCCGCTCCCCGTGCTGACATCAGTCCCCGCGCTCCGCGGATCGATGTGGTCAAAATCAATCCGGAAAAGATCGGTGCCCTCATCGGCCCGGGTGGTAAGAATATCCGTTCCATCACCGAAGATACCGGAGCCAGCATCGATGTTGAAGAAGACGGCACCGTCAAAATCATGGCTGGCAATCTTGAACAGCTTACCGCTGCCAGGGATCGTGTCCTTGCCTGCACCGCCGAAGCTGAAATCGGCAAGATCTACCGTGGTAAAGTTGTCACCATCCGTGACTTCGGTGCCTTTGTCGAGATCCTGCCCGGCATGGATGGTCTGCTCCATATCTCTGAAATGGCTGACTACCGGGTCGCCAAAGTCACTGATATTTGCAATGAAGGCGACTTCGTTACCGTCAAAGTCATCGATATCGACAATTCCGGCAAGATCCGCTTGAGCCGCAAAGCTGCGCTCAAAGAGATGGATGCATAAGCAGATAATATTTGCTCCGATACTCCCGTCTGATCGGTTTCAGGCGGGAGTTTTTTTGTGGTTGCAACTGAAATTTGCATACAACTTAACACAACTTTGAGTGTTGAAAAATTGTTTTCCTTTTTGCAAAAATCCTTTTCCGGTAATACATTAAGTGAAGAACAACTTTAAAAAGAGTGTGGAATTATGGCGGAATTGCGGGCATTTTACAAATTGGAAAAAGAACTGCGGATGCAGATCATATCCCGGTTTCTGCCTGATTATCACCGTATTCATCCGGAAAATGTGCTTGCATCCCGTTACGGTATCAGCCGCAGTTCGGTGCGTAAAGCTCTTGCCCATCTGGAAGCGGAAGGTTTGATCAAACGCAATCGGGGCAGCGGCACATTCGTAGTACCGGCGGTGGAGCGGGAAAAGAATTCAGTCTCAACTCCGGAAGTATCCGGCAGATTGATTCTTTATCTGACATTTTCTTCACTTTATTCCCGGGAAACATTTCAGGAGAGCGGCACATTCCGTGCGGTGTATGATGGATTTTGCAAAGTGCTGCTTCCTGCCGGTTATCAATTCCGCACCGCACATGTCGGTATGAATTGGCAGATCCCGGATGAGTTGAATGATCCGGCGGTCGGAGGAATTATTTTTGAGGGTGCGGTCACTAAAGAATTTTTTGACCGTCATCTGGCTGGAAAACCGGTGATCGGGGTGAATTGTTATAATCCGGAACTTGATTGCAGCTGGGTGTTGGAAGATTCCCGGCAGGTGGCAGAGTTGAGTGTCTTGCATCTTTTTTCGTACGGTTACAGAAAAATCGCAATTCTTTCTGATGAAGCATCAACTCAACCGATGCAGGAAGCTCTGATCGGTTATTATTCCGGGTTGCGTAAATCCGGTCTGACGATCAAAGATGAGTATATTATTTACTGGGATCGTGACAGGATCAATGGTGAGTTATGCAATGAGGGGCTTGGCGGATCAAGTTTCAAACCGTATTTGAAAGAGATTTTCAATTCAGCTGACCATCCGGATGCGGTGATCTGTCAGGATCATTACCGGGCGGAACAGACCCGGATCGCATTGAAAAGTTTCGGGTTGAATGTGCCGCAGGATGTGGCGATCATGTGCCGTACCGGGCGTTCTCTGCGGAAGAAATACGAAATCGTTTACGAAGGATATTATGCCAGAAAGTGTGAAGTTTTTGCCCATGCGGCAAAGGAGATAATTGAAGAGATCGAAAACCGCACCGTAGTTGACAGCCGGATAACTTATATGCGTCCGCTGTTGATTACCGGTGAAAGTGTCAGAGATAAAAATATTTGCAACTGAAATTCAAAAGGAGATCACAAGGTTATGAAAAAACATTTTACACTCATCGAATTGCTGGTTGTGATCGCAATTATTGCCATTCTGGCAGCGATTTTGCTTCCTGCACTCAACTCTGCCCGTGAACGGGGCAGAAGTGCCGACTGCATCAGCCGTAATAAACAGCTTTTTATCGGTTTGAGTGCCTATTCCGACAGCAATGATGACTGGATCATCAAACACAGCGACAGCACTTGGACAACTCCTGAAAGTTACCTTACCTATTGGGGCGGCAGACTCGGATATCTCGGTCATATCGGCGGCAGTGCCGGTTCGACGGATAAAAGTGCATTCCTCAAGAGCTGCCGCTTCTATTTTCTCTGTGATTCGGCACAGGGTTTGGGCAATGGTGTAGGGTATTATGATTGTTACAATGTGCTTTACGGCAAAGGGATCAATGCAAATGTCGCCGGTAAAAAAACTTCCATCGCCCACAATCAGGGGGTGAACCTTTCCAAACTTCCGTATGTTGCAGAGACCCGTTACTGGTATGCACATTATGACACTGCTGATAAAGAACGTTTGACATTTTTACACAATAATAAAGCAAATTATCTTTTTATGGATGGTCATGCCGCGGCGGTCAATAAAACCACGGTCATGGCTTCCGGTTGGAAGGAATGGTTCTACGGATCAGGTAAAAACCTTGAATAATAATCAGATAAGGAGTGAAAAATAATGAAAAAAAGATTGTTTCTTCTGGCAATGTCAACCGCAATTCTGGGGGCGATGGAGCTGCCGGAAAATAATAGTCTGATGTGGAATAAATATGCCGCAGGTTTTGTGGAAGTGAAGTACAACCGCAGTACCCGGCTGGAATCTTTGCGTACCCTGAAACCTGCCCGCAATTTCATCAAACGGGTCAGTGCCGCATACTTTACCTGCGGTCAGTGGAATATCCACTCTCTGCCCAAAAAGAATGACGGTGTCGATCATGTGCCTGCCGGATTCAATAAACTGGAAAAATTCGATTTCCGCAATCCGGAAACTACCGTGGTTATCCGCAATGAACATTTTCTCATTACCCGAAAAATGTCGATTTTGAAAGACAGTGCAATTTTCAAATATGAGGGTACATGGGAATCATTGCAGGATAATTATCTGGGCAGTTTCCACCTCTCAGTCACTCCGGAAAAAGAGATGACGGAATCTTTCCTTTTAAAAGGCAAAGAAAAGATCACTGTTACCCGTGACAACCGTTTCAATCCTCCTGCCGGTGATGTGCTGGTCTATACCGATAAAAGCGGTAAAAACGGTTTTGCCGTGATCATCGACCAGTCGCTTTATGCCGGAAGCAAAATGGGGGCATACTTCCGCTTGAATAGTATCCATCTGCCCGGATTCTGCACCCGCAATCTGAAAAAAGGTGAAAAAATACCGTTGACCGTCTACTTTGCACTTTTCAATGATACCGATCCGCTTGCCGCAGTGGAAAATGCCAGGAAAAAGATTTTCGGAGAAAATATTGAAAAATCTATTCCTCTGCCGATGCCCCGTCCGCAGTTGAGTACCGGTAAAGTCATCGGAAACGACGGCAGCGGAAATATTTTCTGGCGGATGGCTCCGGAAATGCTGGCAGCTGAAAGCAAACTTCCTGCTGAAAAGTGCGGAAATTGGCAGATCGCCGCAGCCGGGAATGAGTTTTTTGCTGAAAAACTGGTCATTACTCCGGCAAAAGAACTGAAAAATTTGCAGATAAAATTTTCCGGATTCACCGGAAATAACGGCAAAAAGCTCACATTGAAAAATTTTGCTCTGGAATATGTCACATCCATTCCCCGTCATCTGCCGATCAACAGTGACTGCGTCGCCGGTGAATACGCCGACCGTTTGCTGCGTACCATCCCGGCACAGCTGTCTGCCGGAAAGCACCATGAATTTCTGATCAGCGGCACCATCCCTGCCAAAGCAGTACCGGGAATCTATCAGGGTGAAGTAGAAATCACGGCTGACGGCATGAGCCAGAAACTTCCGGTGAGTTTAAAAATCCACAACTTTGCATTGCCGGAATATCCTGCTTATTATGCCGATTTCCTCGTTTCCGGTCCTTATGCCGACAAATATACCAAAGATAAAGCTGCCGCCGGCAAATTCTGCAAGGCGGATCTGGTGAAACTCCGTCTGCATCCGGCTGTATCCATCAATGTTTTCTTTGATGATAAAGGCAATGTAAAAGGCGATCCGGTGGCTGTTCTCAAAGAGATCTTCAAAACTTATGGAACATCCCGTTTCCGTATTTACGGCAGTTTCCATTGCACAAAGTTCCCCAAACTCAAACACATGTCGCCGGAAATGGATACGGGCATGACCACATTTGCCAAAGCGGTTCAGAGTGCTTTTGAAAAAGCCGGACTTCTGGATGATGTATTGTGGCAGATCGGCGATGAGTGCCATCTGGCAGATAAACTCCAATCCCAGATCCATTATCACAAACTTACCAAAGCGGTCGTACCCGGTTTGAAACGTTTTGCGACGATCAACGGTTTCAATCCGCGGGTGATGGAATTGATCAAAGAGAGCGATATTCTCGCTCCGCATATAGATATTTTCTTCCGCTGTATCAAGGGAAAAATGGATGTTTCCGGTAAAGAAATCTGGATCTACGACAATGATTTCATGACCGGCGGCATCAATTTGAGTAAAGTGCGTACCGTGGCGTGGAAAAGTTTCCGTTACGGTATTTCCGGCTATCACCAGTGGAGCGTGAATGCGTGGGTGAAAAATTGGCAGCCGGGTGATGATTATTCCGGATGTATCTATTATCCGCCGCAGGATGGTATCGATAAAAATCCGCAACGCAGTATGCGTCTGGTCAACTTTGCACTCTGCGTTTCCGACTACGATTACCTCGTGATCCTTGATAAATTGATTAAAGCCAATGCCGGAACTCCGGAAGCCAAAGCCGCCCGGGCGGAACTTGACCGGATCATGAATGATGTTTCTCCGGCATGGCATGAACAGACCTCCGATTACCGGAAAATCGAAGTTGCCAGAAGCAGAATCGCCGGATTGATCGAAGCCTTGCAGAAAGTTGGTAAAAAATGATCACCTATGCAATTTCCAGCAGTTCTCTGGGCAAGTGCTTTACCGAAAAGACCCGGGAAGCGTTTTTGAATGCAAATTTGAAGAATATTGAAGCGTGTATCGCCGCTGCCCCCCCGGAAGATGAAGAGTATCACCGTTCGCTGGCATTGATGCATCAGGCTCACCGGGATGGAATCATCCGCAGTGTCAGTGTCCACATGCCTTTTTACGGATGCGGATTAAAGTGGGATCCTTCGGCGTTGGATGAGAGTATACGGCAGGATGTCGTGTACCGCATGTCAGAAATGATCCGGGCAAATTCAGAGTTCTTCGTCGGCGGCAATATGACACTGCATGCCAGCAATGAGCCGCCTCTGGAAGAACATCCGCAACGGATCATCCAGTGCCGGAAAAGTATCAGTGAATTACTCCCTCTTGCAGAGGAACTGGATTTTTCCATCAATATGGAGTTTCTTCCCCGTACCTGCGTCGGTAACTGCGAGGATGAGTTGGAAGCTCTGGTTGCAGGATTCCCCGAAAAATATGTCGGCATCTGTCTGGATGTAAATCATATCATGGATCGTTATCAGGATCTGCCGGCAATGATCCAACGCCTCGCTCCCCGGATAAAAGCGTTCCATATCTGCGATTACGATGGTGTCGATGAGATGCACTGGTTCCCGTGGCAGGGGATAATTCAGTGGGATAAGGTGATGGCGGCGATCCGTAAACTTCCGCAGGATGTGGTGCTTATCAGCGAAACCATGTTTCAGCTCGGTACTAAAGTCAGTCATGTCGCCGATCCTTATTTCGGTCTGCGTCAGACCGAAAAAGCTTTCTGGTTTCTGGAAAATTGTGATGAGCTGATGAAGTCGGAAGCGAAATTCCGGAAAACATTGTGATTAGAAATCCGCTGCGGTGTGCGGGAATTGATCAACTGATCAGCAGATGCCGTTGAGATAAAAAAAGCTGCTGCAAAATTTTTTCGCAACAGCCTCATCTCTGACCGGAAGAAAAAATTCAGATCAGTGTGATTTTGCCGGAATCATTGCGGATCGCTTCCAGCATGATCGTCACCGGTCCGTCATTACAGAGCGACACTTGCATATCAGCACCGAATTTACCACACTCCACCGGAACAAATTTTGCCGCATCGGCTTTGAATTTTTCATAAAGTTCATCCGCCAGCACAGGAGGAGCTGCATTACCGAAGTAAGGCCTCCTGCCCTGGGTGGTGTCGGCAAAAAGCGTAAACTGGGAAACCACCAGCATACTGCCGTTAACATCCAGTAAAGAGCGGTTCATTTTCCCTGCGTCATCTTCAAAAATGCGCAACGTGGCGCACCTTTCAGCGAGGTACGCCCCGATTTCAGCATCATCCTCCGGAGCAACTCCCAGAAGTACCAGCAATCCCTGCCGGATACTTCCGGAAAACTCGCCGTCGGCAATGACCGAAGCTTCTTTTACGCGCTGGATAAGGGCTCTCATCGGATCAACCGGGTAAACTCGTTACGGGTGGCAAGTTCACGGCGGAAACTGCCGAGCATCGAACTGGTGGTCATCACCGAATTCTGCTTTTCCACTCCGCGCATTTGCATACACAGATGCCGGGCATCCATCACTACGCCGACACCTTCAGCACCAAGAATATCCTGCAATGCGTGGGCGATCTCCTTGGTCAGACGCTCCTGCACCTGAAGACGGCGGGCAAACATATCAACGATACGGGCGATCTTGCTCACCCCGATGATCCTGCCATTGGGAATATAACCGACATGACACTTGCCGAAAAACGGCAGCATATGATGTTCGCACATACTGAAAAATTCAATATCCCGCACGATGACCATGTCATCGGATTCCGCTTCAAAAAGCGCACCGTTGACCACATCTTCGATTTTCTGATGATACCCGCGGGTAAGGAAACGCAAACTGCGGTCAACCCGTTCCGGGGTCTTGATCAGACCTTCCCGTTCAGGATCCTCGCCCAATTCGACGAGGATCTCCCGGATGTTTTTCTGCATATCCATAAGTTTAACGTTTGCTCAACACATCTTTTTCATACTGTTTGATCTGATCCATCACTGCCATACCGCAGGGAACATTATTGCGGTCGCAGTACTCTTTCCACACGGCACCGAAAGGCAGGCTCTTGAGTTC
The DNA here is from genome assembly GCA_045534015.1 of Victivallaceae bacterium. Lineage (GTDB taxonomy): Bacteria > Verrucomicrobiota > Lentisphaeria > Victivallales > Victivallaceae > UBA1784. Next base: position 10,616 of record JAZSIZ010000004.1, read on the forward strand.
TTCCATCAACATCAATCTGCTGGAGAAATCACCGGCATTTTCGGCATCGGCGAGCAGTTTGGCAGGTTCCAGCAGAGCAAAGAGCAGAGCTTTGTACATATTGCGGGCACCGATGCTCCACGCTGCCAGACGGTTGATCGAAGCATCGAAGTAATCCAGACCGATATGGACACGTTTCTCAAAACCGTGACGGACGATTTCAGAAGCGATCGCCTGCAATTCACCATCCCAGCAGACCACATGGTCGCTATCCCAGCGGACACCGCGGGAAACGTGGAGCAGAATATCATCCAGATAGAGCAATGCACTGGAAATTTTGTCGGAAATAACTTCGGTCGGGTGGAAGTGACCGGCATCCAGACAGAGCAGAATTCCGCGGCTCACCGCATAACCCATGTAAAATTCGTTGGAGCCATAGGTGCAGCTTTCGGCACCGATACCGAAAAGCTTGCTTTCCACCGCATCAAGATTGTATTTCGGGTCGATCTTTTCAGCCAGAATGGCATCCAGAGATTCAACCAGACGCTGACGGGGTGAAAGACGGTCAAACGGAGTATCTTTGGATCCGTCGGGGATCCAGATATTGGTAACGCAGGTGTTATCCAATTCCTTACCGAAGTGCGCGGCGATCTTACGGCAGGCAATGGCATGCTCGATCCAGAATTTACGCACACCGGCATCGGCACTGGTCAGCGTACCATTGGTTGCCAGCGGATGGGCAAAACAGGTGGGATTGAAGTCCAGACCGATATTCTGCGCTTTGGCAAAATCAAGCCAGTTGGCAAAATGGCACGGTTCAAGTTCATTGCGTTCAACTTTGCCGTTGGTTTCAGCGTAGATAGCGTGGAGATTCAACCGTTTTTTGCCGGGAACGAGAGTGAGCATTTCAGCAATATCGGCACGCAGTTCCTCTGCATTGCGGGCTCTGCCGGGATAGTTTCCGGTAACAGCCAGACCGCCGTCAAGTGAACCGGAATTTTCGAATCCGGCAACATCATCCCCCTGCCAGCAATGCAGACTGACCGGAATTTCATTCAGCCGTGCAATAGCAGCTTCCACATCGACACCGAGTGCGGCGTAGCACTCTTTGGCAGCATCAAAACATTTTGACATGATCTTTCTCCTTCTCACAAAAATTTGTACTTGAAACGACATCAAAACTATGCACGCAGACAATATAACACACCATTTGTGCTTTTGCACCTCTTTTTTTGCAACAGAAGCTGTTTTTTTTCAAAAAATTATCAAATCTGCCCTTTTCATAAGCGCAGAACGATGTTATATTATGGTTGTAATTTCGTAAACAAAGGGAACAAACCTCATGAACAACACACCGAAATCTTTCCGGCTCCAGCTGGCGATATGCGGCAGGATCAATGCGGGTAAATCCACTTTGCTCAATCTCATTTCCGGTCAGGATTCCGCAATAACTTCTCCGGAAAGAGGAACGACCACAGACGTGGTGGAAAAAAGTATGGAATTGCGTCCTCTGGGAGCGGCAGTACTGCTGGATACCGCCGGAGTGGATGATGATTCTACCCTCGGTGCCAAACGGCTGGAAAAGACAGCCAAAGCTCTTGACCGTGCCGATGCAGTCATACTGGTCATTGCCGCCGGATGCTGGGATGAAGCGGAAAACTCCATTCTTGCCATGGCAAAAGAGCGGAAAATCCCGCTGCTTCCGGTGGTGAATATCCGTCAGGAAGGTGTCGCAGAGGAGTTCCTCATGAAAGTCAGAAGTTTCACCGGCACTGAACCATTGAAAGTGTGTGCCGTTGATACAGAAAGCCGTTCAGAATTTCTCGACCGCTTCACGGCTGCCCTTTTGGAACTGCTTCCCGAATCCCTGACCGCTCCGCCGTTTCTCAATGATCTGATTCCGGAAAATTCTCTGGTCGTGCTGATGACTCCGATCGATTCACAGGCTCCGAAAGGACGGCTCATCATGCCGGAAGTTACCGCCATAAGAGATGCTCTTGACGGCAATGCCGCGGTCGTGATCGCCAAAGAGGATGCTTTTCCGGAAATCTACCGGAAACTTGCTGAAAAACCGGCACTGGCAGTCTGCGACTCCCAGGTCGTTCACAGGATGATCGAAACCACTGATCCATCCATACCGCAAACCACATTTTCCATATTGATGTCCCGTTTGAAAGGTGACATAAATGTGTTTGCCGCCGGATGTGCCGCCATTGAATCACTCCAAGCCGGTGACCGGGTGCTTATTGCAGAAGCATGCACCCATCATGCCGCCGACAACGACATCGGCAAGGTACAGATCCCCAAGCTTTTGCAGAAAAAATGCAACAGCGGAATGATCATCGATTTCGCTTCCGGAGCTGATTATCCGGAAAATCTGGCGGAATACAAGCTGGTCATCCATTGCGGCGGATGCATGCTCAACCGCCGTGCCATGCTCAACCGTCTGCGCACCGCCGGAAAAGCCGGGGTGCCGGTATGCAATTACGGCATGTGCATTTCCGCCTGCCGGGGAGTGATCGAAAAGGTGCTTTCACCATTTCCGGATGCCCTGAAAAGTTATCAGGACGCTCTTGACAGACAGATAAAAAAAATTCAATCCAAATAAAAAAATATAATGGAAAACTGTAAATGAAACAGGAATTTGACTTTCTCAAAACGATCCCCGCAGAGCCCGGCAATCTGATCAAAGGATTGCAGCTGCTGCAGGCGACAGAGGGCTTCATTTCCGATGAAGGGATCCGGGCGGCGGCTGAATATTTCAACCGTCCGGAAGCCGACGTCGAAGGTGTGGTATCATTTTATGCACAATTCAAACGGGTGAAACCGGGAAAATATCATATTTCCGTCTGCGATGGAACTGCCTGTCACCTCAAAGGTGCGCCGCTTATCCATGAATGGCTTAATCAGGAACTGGGACTCAAACCCGGAGAAACGGATAAAGACGGCATATTCTCACTGGAAACAGTTGCCTGTCTGGGCTGCTGCAGTCTGGCTCCGGTGATCAGTGTCAACGGCAAAGTCCACGGTAAGCTTGACCGCAAAACCATGATGAAAATTCTCAGGGAGTATGCCGCAAAATGAGTAAGATAGTCCAATTCAAAATCGGTCTTGCCAGCTGCGGCATCGCCGCCGGCGGAGACGCTGTCTTTGAAGCATTGAAAAAAGCTTCTGATATTCCGGTGGCGCAAGTCGGATGCATCGGTCACTGCTATGCCGAACCTCTGGTTGAAGCATGTCTGGATGACGGTACATCCATCATGTACGGCAATGTGAAAGCCGATGAAAAAAGCATTCAGAACATCCTTGCCCTCGGTGAAAGCGGCAGATTTGAGATCCCTGCGCTCCGCAAGAAAAAGGAGCTGCTCAAAGTCCTCGCCCTTGCCGGTCATATCGTGCCGACTGTACTGGATGATTACATTGCCAACGGCGGTTATGAGGGATTGAAAAAAGCACTGACCATGAAACCGGAAGAGGTCATCAATGAAGTGAAACTTTCCGGATTGCGCGGTCGCGGAGGCGGCGGCTTCCCGACCGGTATGAAATGGGGATTTCTCGCCGCCAAACCCGGATTCGATAAAACTGTCATCTGCAATGCCGATGAAGGCGACCCCGGAGCATTCATGGATCGCTCTCTGATGGAAAGCGTACCGCATCAGGTTCTTGAAGGTATGCTTATTGCTGCCTACGCCACCGGAGCCTGCCGTCTGGTCATCTACTGCCGTGCCGAATATCCGCTTGCCATCAAACATCTGAAAATCGCTATCGGTCAGATCAACGATGCCGGACTCAATAAATTCGGTGACCGCTCCGTGGAAATCACCATCAAAGAGGGTGCCGGAGCTTTCGTTTGCGGTGAGGAAACCGCATTGATCGCCTCTCTGGAAGGTCAGCGCGGCATGCCCCGTTTCCGTCCGCCCTTCCCGACCGACCGGGGGTATCAGGATAAGCCGACGATGATCAACAACGTGGAAACATTCGGCAATATTCCGGTAATTCTGCGTGAAGGCGGCGAAGCCTTTGCCCAAACCGGTTCAGAAGGCGGCAGGGGAACCAAACTTTTTGCCCTCGCCGGTGACCTCAAATATCCCGGCTTGGTCGAAGTTCCCATGGGAACGACACTTAATGAGATCGTTTTTGAGATCGGCGGAGCTGATCCTGAACATGTCAAAGCGGTGCAGACCGGCGGTCCATCCGGCGGATGTATTCCGGTGGAACTTTTCAATACTCCGGTGGATTACGATTCGCTGCGCTCTCTGGGTGCGATCATGGGTTCAGGCGGTATGATCGTCATCGGCAAAGACCGCTGTATGGTCGAAACTGCCAGATATTTCCTTGACTTCACTCACCGTGAAAGCTGCGGCAAATGCACCTTCTGCCGGGTGGGAACGACCCGTATGTATGAAACGCTGGAACGCATCGTTGCCGGAAAGGGCTGTGAAGCAGACCTCGAGTTGCTGGAAGATCTGGGTAAAAAAATCAAAGCCGGTTCCCTTTGCGGATTGGGACAGACCGCCCCGAATCCGGTGCTGGCGACACTGCGGTTCTATAAGGATGAATATCTGGAACATGTCAATGATAAAAAATGCCGGGCTTTACAGTGCAACGCTCTGGTGGATGTGGTTCTGGAAAAAGATAAATGCGTAAAATGCAAACTCTGTCTGAAAAGCTGTCCGGTCGATGCCATCAGCAATGATTTCGTGATCGACCCCGCCCGCTGTACCCGCTGCAACAGCTGTCTGGACAGCTGTCCCAAACACGCCATCAAACGGGTGGCGAAAGGAGAAAGTATATGAGTATCGAATTTTTCCTCGACGGCAAAGCTGTAACAGCCGAAGCCGGTCAGACAATAATGGATGTTGCCAGAGCCAACGGCATAAATATCCCCGGGCTCTGCGGCGAAAAACGCATCAGCAAAAACACCAGCTGTTTTGTCTGTGTGGTCAAAGATAAGAAAACCGGCAAGTTTCTCCCCTCCTGTTCTGCCCTGCCTGCCGCCGGACAGGAGATCGAAGTAACCACTGAAGAAGTTCTGGAAATGCGCCGGACTGCACTCAATTTGCTGTTGAGTGAGCATAATGGTGATTGCGAAGCACCCTGCACCCTTGCCTGTCCGGCGCATGCGGCAGTCGAAGAATATGTCCGTGCCGCCGGAAACGGTGATTTTGAAGGTGCATTGAAGATCATCAAAGAGCGCATCCCCATGCCGATGACAGTTGGCAGGGTCTGCCCGCGCTTCTGTGAAAAACAGTGCCGCCGCAATCTTGACGGCGAAGCAGTGGCGATCAATGAATTCAAACGGCTCGCCGCAGACAGGTGTTTTGAGTCTTATATGGAAGATCTTCCGGAATTTTCCGGCAAAAAAGCTGCCGTTATCGGCGGCGGTCCTGCCGGTCTTGCCGCCGCTTACTATCTGCGTTTGCGGGGTATCCACTCTGTGATCTTTGAGCAGATGCCCGCCGCCGGAGGAATGACCCGTTACGGCATTCCGGAATACCGGCTGCCCAAAAATCTGCTGGATAAAGAGATCGCCCACTTCAGCAAAATGGGGATCGAATTTTCCTACGGGAAAAAGCTTGGTGAAAACCTCTTGCTGGATGAGTTGAAAAAATCTTTCGATGCGGTGATCATCGCCATCGGCTGCTGGCAGGCTTCCGGAATGCGCTGTGAAGGTGAAGAACTGGCGACACCGGGTATCGATTTTCTGCGCAATGTGGTGGAAAACGATTGCGTTGCCCCCAACCCCGGAAAAGTTCTGGTGATCGGCGGCGGCAATACCGCAATGGATTGTCTGCGTACCAGTATCCGTCTGGGATCGCCGGATGTCAGCTGTATCTACCGCCGTACCGAAGCGGAAATGCCCGCTGAAAAAATTGAGATCCATGAAGCCAAAGAAGAGGGTGTCAACTTCCAATTCCTCACCGCTCCGGTAAAATTGGAAAAACGCAACGGCAAACTGATTCTCACCTGCCAGAAGATGGTTCCCGGGGAACCGGATGCCTCCGGCAGAAGAAAACCGGTTCCGCAGCCGGGCAGTGAATTTGAGATCGAAGCTGATACAGTTATTGCCGCCATCGGTCAGAAAACCGCCGCTCCGGCGGGGATCCCGGTCGATCGTTACGGTTGTTTCGCCGTCGGTGAAGACGGCGTAAGTGCCGGAAATTTCCTCTATGGTGCCGGAGATTGCGTTTCCGGTGCGGCTACTGTGGTCGAAGCTCTGGCTTCCGGCAGACGTGCCGCCATGGCTGTTGCCCGTGATCTGCTGAATATCCCCATGGAAGAAGACAACCCCATCAATGTCACCCGGGGCAAATGGCAGAATATGACCAGGAATGAGGTGGTGGTTCTGCGGGACGATCTGTCTTCCGATGCCCGCCAGAAGCTTTCATTCATCCCGCTGGAAGAACGCAAAACCACCTTCCATGAGGTGTGCGCCACCGTTACAGAAGAACAGCTTGCCAAAGAGGTAAAACGCTGTTTTGAGTGCAGTTGTTCCGATAAAAACGACTGTAAACTGCGTAAATTTGCCGGAGAAGCCGGATGCAGAGTCGATGCTTACCCCGGACTCCGGCAGACAGCATCTTATGACGTGCGTCATCCGGCGATCATTCAGGATCGCGGCAAATGCATCAAGTGCGGTGTCTGCGTAAAAATCTGCAAAGAGGTGGTCAACAAATCTCTGCTTTCTCTGCAGAAACGCGGTTTTGCCAGCTGTATCGGTACAGCTTTCAATCAGGGATTGCCGCTTTCGTGCAAAGAGTGCGGCGAATGTATCAACGCCTGCCCGACCGGCGCACTGGACTGGCGCAAAAAACGCTGATTTTTCATCATGCCCAGACGTGCAGTGATCATAACTCTCGGCTGCCGGCTCAACCATGCCGACACCGCTTTGCTCTCAGCCCGGCTGAAAAATGCCGGGTATGAGTTGTATGCAAGTTGTGCCGATGCCGTAAAACCGGATCTGATAATCCTCAACAGCTGTGCCATTACTGCGGAAGCTGAACGCAAGAGCCGTCAGCAGATCCGCAGACTGCGCCGGGAATATCCGGAAGCACAGATCGTTGCTGCCGGATGCGCCGCCGAAGTGAATCCGGAAAAATTCAAAGAGTGCGGCACCGATCTGATCCTGAGCAATCCGGACAAGAAAAATTTCCCCGGTGTTCCATGCGGAACCAAAAGCAGGGAACTGCCGCCGGAAAATTTCTCCGAAAACAGTTTTTCAGAGTTTCCGTTCCGGACGAGGGCATTCATCAAAATTCAGGAAGGATGCGATAATTTCTGCTCCTACTGTATCGTTCCGTATGTCCGGGGGGCTTCCCGTTCCAGAAAGTTTGCCGAATGCATCAGTGACTGTCAGCATGCCATTGCGGCGGGAATCCCGGAAATAGTCCTGACCGGGGTGAATACCTGCAACTATTCCGATGACGGGAAAAATCTGGCAGATCTGATCAGAGAAGCGGCAGCACTGCCCGGAGATTTCCGGATAAGATTGAGTTCCACAGAACCGCATCCGGATGATCTGACCATCCCGGCATTGATGGCAGATCCGGCAAATAAACTCTGCCGTTTCCTCCACCTCTCAATGCAGCATGGAAGCGACCGGATATTGAAAGCGATGAAGCGCAACTACTCTGCCGGGGAATTTGTCGATTTCGTACACAACATCCGCAAAATGGTGCCGGATATTCACATCGGCAGTGACTTCATTGTCGGTTTTCCCGGCGAAAGCGATGAGGATTTTGCCGGATTGCTGGATGTCGTAAATGAAGTGAAATTTGCCAATATCCATCCCTTTGCCTACTCGATCCGTCCGGGGACACCGGCGGCAGAGATGTCCGGTCAGGTGCCGCCGGAGGTGGTGAAAGAAAGGATGAAGCTTTTAAGCAAGGCCGCCGGAGATTCAAAGGTACTCTTTGCCCGTTCCCAATTCGGAAAAAATCTTCCGGTGATCTTTGAACAGGAAAAAGCCGGATTTCTCCACGGCTGGAGCGACAACTATCTTGCCGTGCGTATCCCCGCCGGGGAATTTCCCGCCGGAAAAGTGGTAAACGTGACCGCAAATGAAAAAAATCTGGCGGAAAATTTGCAAATTGGCGGGAATGAGAGTATTTTATAAGATATGAAAAAGATACTCACATACATCTGGCTTGTGCCGCTGCTGATAATAAGCGGCTGCGAGCGCAAAAAACATACTCCGCCGCCGGTGGAGCGTGTCGCTTTGACTACCGATTTTTTCCAGAAAATGGAAGATGGCGATTCAGAAGCTGCCGTCTACAGCGGCAAAACCATTCTCCAGCGGGACGGCAAACAGAACCATGTGAGAATATTGATAAGTTTTCAGGAGAGCAACGAAGCCGTTGCCCAAGCCCAGGAACATCTCGACAGAGGTGATGTGAATGCCGCATACAATATCATCGCCCGGGCATTGGAAAAACATCCGGAAAATGAGGAACTCAAATTCACCGCCAGAAAACTTGAGCAATTGAAACATGCCGGAACATATTTCCGGGCAATGGAAGAGGCTGATTCTGCCGCTTCCGTCAGTGAAGCTGCTGAAAACATCCGCAGCGGTCTGTCTCTGAATATGACAGAAGAGTTGACCGGCTATCTTGCCCGGCATGGAGTCAGGGAAAACGATCTGATCCGTAAAGAACAGCAAAATACCATCAACGTGCTTGAAGAAGCCAGCCAAGCCGCTGAAAGAGCAAAAAAAGAAGATGCCGCAAGAGAAGCGGAAAATCTCCGGTTCATTGAAGAGAGGGACAACATGAGTGCGGAAGGTAAGAAAATGCGGGATGAAGCTCCCTTGATTCCATCAGACACCAATGAGGATCAATCAAGTAAAAAATGATCAACGATTTCGACCTTATCTCATTTGCCGCCGGATGCAAAGTCCGGCAATCGGAAAAGTTCGCAGAAAAATGTGCTTTGCTCCACCGGCTTCTTGCTGAATACAACACCCGTATCAATCTCACCCGTCTGACCTCTGAAGAAGATTTTTACTTCAAGCATGTGGCTGATTCGTTGAGCATTGCCCGTTTTTTTCCGGAAATCGCAGAGAAGAAGCTGGCAATTGCCGACATCGGCTGCGGTGCCGGATTCCCGTCGCTTGTTCTGGCACTGGCATTTCCGCAGCTGCATATTACGGCTATAGATTCCATCGGCAAAAAAATCACCTTCGTCAAATTGGCGGCGGAAAATCTCGGTCTGGATAACCTCACTGCCATTCACGGCAGATCTGTTGAACTCAACTGCCGTCAGGAATATCAGCACCGCTTCGACATCGTTACCGCCAGAGCAGTTGCGCCGACTCCGAAAATTTACAAAGAAGCCAACCGCTTCATCCGCCAAAACGGCAGATATATCTTTTACAAAACCCCGTCCCAGGCAGCGGAAGAAGCTCCTTTACTGAAAGAGATGAAAAACATCTTCTGGGAAAATACTCCGGTTTTCACTCTGCCGGGCGATGCCGGAGAAAGAGTTTTCACCACAGGAAATCCAATCACCACTAAATGAAAGTGCATTTATCATGAATATTCAGTTACCTGAACCACCAGTAAAATTCCGTCCGTCTCCATTCTGGAGCTGGAATGCCGACCTTAAACCGGAAGAATTGCGCCGTCAGATCCGTCTGATGCACGAAGCCGGATTAGGTGGTTTTTTTATGCATGCCCGCGGCGGTCTGCAGACAGCGTACCTCTCAAGAAAGTGGATGGAGTGCGTCGAAGCATCTCTGGATGAAGCCGGCAAACTGGGCATGGATGCATGGCTCTATGATGAAAACGGCTGGCCCAGCGGTTTCGGCGGCGGTCTGGTCAACGGTCTGGGAGAAAAATATCAGGCAAAATATCTGCGTTATGAAGTGATCGATGCTTCAGAAGCCGGGAACAGAGAAAAAACTCTTGGTTTTTACTCGGAATATGGTGATACTTTTTACGGAACAACTCTGCCGGAAAATATTTCCGGCAAAATCATGCGCTGCTTCTACGAAGTCAACCCCTACTATGTGGATAATCTTGATGCCGGAGTGGTGAAAGAATTTCTCAAAGTCACCCATCAGCACTATTATGACAATATTCCGCCGCACATCCTCAAGCATCTGCGGGGCATTTTCACTGATGAACCGCAGCTTTCCCGTGCCGGAGTGGTCTGGTCTCTCATCATCGAAGAAGAGTATAAAAAAGCCTACAACAGTGAACTTATCCCGCTGCTGCCGGGATTATTCGTCGATCTGCCCCACAGCAGTCAGACCAGGATCCGTTTCTGGAAGCTCTGTTCGGATATTTTCTCAAAGGCATTTATGAAACAGATCCGGGATTGGTGCATTGAACACAACTGGGAGCTGACCGGTCATCATGTTCTGGAAGAGTGGCTCTGTTATCAGGCAAGTGCCAATGGTTCGATCATGCCCCAATACCGCTATTACACCTTGCCGGGAGTTGACCATCTCGGCAGATCGACTCCGTCAAGTGCGGCAGCGGTGCAGCTCTTTTCAGTGGGGCAGCAGTATGGTTTGAAACAATTGCTTACCGAAAGTTTCGCCTGTACCGGCTGGGCATGCAACTTTACCGGGATGCGCTGGATATATCAGCAGCAAATGGCGCACGGCATCAACTATCTGTGCCAGCATCTGCAAAGTTACTCCCTGCGGGGCAGACGCAAACGGGATTATCCGCAGAGCGGATTTTATCATCAGCCATGGTGGGAAGATTACAAGATCCTCAATGATTACTTCACCAAAGTCGGCATGCTTCTTGCAGAAGGTGAACTCAAGGTGGAAACTCTGGTCATCCATCCGATAAGTTCCATGTGGAAAATGTTTGTCGGCAAATATGAATTGCGGGATGCCGCCTGCCAGAAGAGTATGGATTCGATTACCGCAGAACTTGATCAGCGCACCATCCAGCATCACTATGCCGATGAAATAATCGTGGATGACTGCGGTTCGGTAAATGGAGCAAACTTCATCATCGGCAACTGCTCCTACCGTCTGGTGATCATACCGCAACTGAACAATCTTTCCCGTAAAATTTTTGATTTGCTGAAAAAATTCCGCCGCAACGGCGGCACGATCCTGCGGGTCAAAGATAGTGAACGAACCGGAATTTTCACCATCGACGGCATCCCCGCGGAGGCGGATGAACTGGAATTTCTCGACTCTCTGAAAAGTTTCGGTTCGGAAGCAGCTGCCACGGAATATGCCGCCGGATGCATCACCGACCGGATCATCATTACAGAAAACGATGTTCCTGCCACCGGTATCATCGCCACCTGGCGTGATGTGGAGATCGCCGGTTACAACGGCAGATTCTACTATCTGGTCAACACCAATTACCGCTCCGGAGCCAATGTCTGGATCAATCTGCCTTTTACCGGCAGACAGGTGGCGGTGATCAGTCAGACCGATGGCAAATTCTACCGTCCGGCAGAGGTCTTGGAAAATGAAAACAGCACCTTTGTTTCCCACAACTTCGGTGCGGCAGATGCCCTGATGCTCTTTGTTTCAGATACGCTCCCGGCTGACGAACTGCCGGTATCAGAACGCATCGCTCCGGATGCCGCCGCCATCCGGCTGCTGCCGGAAAATAATTGGCAGGTGACAAAGACCGGAGAAAATATTCTTACGCTGGAACACTGCCGCTTCCGCATCGACGGCGGGAAATGGCAGTATGCCGATGCCATCGACGCCCAGACCAAACTGCTGGATCTGGAACGCTGTTGCGATCTGGAACTGGAATATGATTTCAATGTCGGAGATGATTTTGATTTTAATACGCCGGTCGATCTGGCGGTGGAACTGCCGGAAACTTTCACCTTTGCGCTCAATGGTCAGAGTTTTGAGATCGAACACAATGGCTATCTCTTTGATAAAGCATTTGAAAGGATCAAACTGCCTGCCAACTTCCGCAAAGGGGTCAACACCATCAGCATGAAAACCCGCTTTGAACAGGATGAAGAAACCTACGAAACGATCCGTAAAGCCAGAATTTTTGAAAGCGAATACAATAAACTTACTTTCAAAACAGAGATCGAAAGTGTCTATCTTTGCGGAGATTTCACCGTGCATCACAACGGAGTGACCACTTTGCTTGCCAATTACGCCTCAAGGTTGAGCGGCACTTTTGCCCTCGGCGGGAAACTTTCCGGTGAATTGGTCAGATGTTCTCAATTGCTCGATGAGGGTTTCCCGTTCTTCGCCGGAAAAGTGACATTGAAAAATGCCTTCACTTTAACGGCAGAGGAATTGAAAAGGATCCGTTTTTTCACCTGCAAAGTAGATGGAGCGAACTCCATCAAGGTGAAAATCAATGGCAAAGATTGCGGAGCAGCATTCTGGGAACCGTTTGCTGTGCCGGTGAAAGATGCTCTGCAAATGGGGGTGAATACCATTGAAGTGGAAATGGCGATCAGTCTGCGCAATATGCTCGGTCCCCACCACCTGCAGCAAGGTGAGTATTTCTGGGTCGGCACACTCTCATTCAACCGGGAATCAACCCTGATGCGCAATACTCCGGCACCGGTGGTTCCGTCGTTCTGCATGGTCGATTTCGGCATCAGCAACTTGAAATTCACTGAATAAACAGCACCTTTTTGCCCCCCCGCAGAGTAAAATGCTCTCTGCGGGGCTTTTTGTGTATAATAATTCACCATTTTTCGTAAATTTTCAGCTTTTTACTTGCGAAAAAGCGTTTAGCAGTTTAAATTATATGAGGTGCAGAATAAATTTACACTTTTAAATAAAAGGTTTTTTCTATGTTCAATGATCCTGCCAACTGCGTTTACCGCAATCCGTTGACCGACCGTTACGCCGGTAAAGAGATGAGTTTCATCTGGTCACCCCAGCACAAACATGCCACCTGGCGCAAATTATGGCTGACTCTCGCCACCTGCGAAAAAGCTCTCGGTCTGCCCATCACTGATGAACAGATCGCCGGACTTGCCGCCCATCAGGATGATATTGATTTCGACCGGGTCGCTGAACTGGAAAAAGAGCTGCGCCACGATGTGATGAGCCATATCCGCGCCCTCTCTGAATTGTGTCCGGAATCAGCTCCCATCATCCACCTCGGTGCCACCAGCTGTTTTGTCACCGACAATACCGAATTGCTCCAGACCAAAGAAGCCTTCGCCGTCATCCGCGGCAAGCTGCTCAAGCTGATCGCCAATCTGGCTGATTTCTGCGAAGAAAACCGTGCGCTGCCCATGCTGGGATTCACCCATTTCCAGCCCGCCCAGCTGACCACGCTCGGCAAACGTTTCTCTCTCTATCTTCAGGACTTTGTCCTCGACTTTGAACGCCTTGAGCATGAAGTTGCCAATCTGCCTTTCCGCAGTGTCAAAGGCACTACCGGAACCCAGGCAAGTTTCCTCGAACTTTTTGACGGCGACCATGAAAAATGCCGTCAGCTGGAAAAAGATGTCGCCAAGGCCATGGGATTTGACCGGGTGATCGCTCTTTCCGGTCAGACTTACACCAGAAAAGTTGACTACTTTGTTCTTTCCACCCTCTCCGGTATCGCCCAGAGCGCAGCCAAAATGGCGACCGACATCCGGCTGCTTGCCAGCATGAAAGAGGTCGAAGAACCTTTCGGCAAAAAACAGGTCGGTTCCAGTGCCATGGCTTACAAAGTCGGAAGGCCAAGCGGTCTTAGGAAGACAACATATTAGGACAACTCCTTGGCTCACAGAACGACATGGCTCCGATCCGACTTAAAATGGCGACCGACATCCGGCTGCTTGCCAGCATGAAAGAGGTCGAAGAACCTTTCGGCAAAAAACAGGTCGGTTCCAGTGCCATGGCTTACA
>JAZSIZ010000095.1:0-4101 GCA_045534015.1 Victivallaceae bacterium
AAGAGCCGCTGGCTTCTGAAACCGCAGGTGTTGAGTTTTCTGCCGACAGTGCAGCTGCCGGTAATGATAAACATCTGCTTTTGGAATTGAAGCGGTAAACAGTATTGTCTCAACTTTTGCAAATCTTTACTGCGGTGGTGCATCGTGGTCAATCTCGCGCCTTGCTCCTGCCCCGGTGCAGGCGAGTACATAGTACACTCCTGCTCCGTACTCGTCGCAAAACCCGACCTTGTCGCACGCTGCATCCACCGTTTGGATCACTCCCGCATTTTGCCCGCTTGCAAATCTTTACTGCACTGGCGCACCCGCTGGGCGGGTTGCCTGCTGTCTCGCTGCTCCGTTGTCGCAGCTCAATCAACGCTGATTTTTCAATCTTTTTTTGAATTACTTTTGAAATTACCTCTAAAATTATGCTTTTTGTGTTGAAAAAGTTATAAGATGGGTGTATCTTATTACATACTGTTTGTAAAGCAGTTTAACTAAAAATTTTCAGGAGTCGAAAAGATGGAAAAGAAACGTTATGCAGTATGCGGTGTATCTTCCCGCGCCATCGGTATGTATATCGGACCGATGTTGAGAAAATTTACTCATTGTGCCGAATTGGTCGGTATGCTGGATATTGATCCGCTCCGTTTCAAGGTTTGCAAAGATCAGGTTCCGGAAGCCAAGGATGTGCCGGAATATATGGAAGCCGACTTTGAAAAAATGCTCGCCGAAACCAAACCCGATGCCCTGCTGGTCGTCAGCATGGACTGCACTCACGTGAAATACATCGTTGCCGGTCTGGAACACGATCTGGATGTCATCTGCGAAAAACCGATGACCACCAATACCGAAGATTCTCTGCGTGTGCTTGCCGCGGAAGAAAAGTCCAAAGGCAAAGTTATCTGCACCTTCAACTACCGCTACAATCCGGTTCACCGCAAACTGCGTGAATTGGTGCTTGCCGGCAAAGTCGGCAGAGTCACCCACGTTGACCTGAATTGGTACATCGACATCAAACACGGTTCAAGTTATTTCCATCGCTGGAACCGTATGCGGGAAAATTCCGGCAGTTTGTCCATCCATAAATCCAGTCACCACTTTGACCTGGTCAACTGGTGGATCGACGGCATTCCGGAACAGGTTCATGCTTTCGGTGCATTGAATCACTATGGTCCCAATGGAGATTTCAATCCCTCCAAAAAAGACGGCCGTGACTGCACCAGCTGTCCGGAATTGATGAAGTGTAAATACGAAGCCCGCTGGGCGACCCGCAACTCATCCATCTTTGTCGCTGATGACCACATCAACGCCTTTGAAGGAACGGAGAAAAAATTCACCACCTACAGCCCGCACATGTGCATGTTTGATTCCAAAATCAACATCTATGATACCTTTGTCGCCAACGTCAAATACCGCAACGGTGCGCTGCTGAACTACTCCGCCAACTTCTCCACTCCGTATGAAGGTTACCGTCTGGCGATCAACGGTACTCACGGACGTCTGGAATCCATGGAGTTTGTCGGTGCCGGTGCTTCCCAGCTGCCCAAATTCCACGAAGGCAACCAGTATATTGATTACTTCCCGATCTTTGAAGGTCGTGAACGCATCAATGTGCCTGCCGGCGAAGGCGGTCACGGCGGCGGCGACCCGCTGATTCTGGAAGATATCTTTATTGGCGAAGATCCCAACCGTCAGTATGATATTCTTGCCAAATCTGTTGATGGTCTGCGTGCGATCGCCATCGGTGATGCCGTTTACAACTCCATCAAAGATGGCGGCATCAAGGATCTGACCGGCTTCATCAAGTAAGCTGATCAAAATACGCTTTTATCAAAACCGTCGGGATTTTTCCCGGCGGTTTTTCACTGTAACTGGAAAAGAATGATGAAAAAACTGATCCGTCCGGCAATGTTGATCGTACCGCTGATTGCGGGATGGTTTACGCCGCAGGCAGCTGTTTTAGGTGGAGAGCCATTCAACTTCATCCGCCGGGCATTATGTCTGATGCTGTTTTTCAATATTCTGCCGGTAAGTTTTGCAGATTTGAAGCCGTGCAGAGAGCATTTTCTGGTTTTATTTCTCAATATATGCATGGGAGTTGTCCCGTATTTGCTTTTAAGATTTTTCTTTCCGGAAAATACTGTATTGGCAGAAGGTGCATTTTTTGCCGGTATTGCGCCGACAGCAGTTTCCGCCGCAGTGATCGTCTCTCTGCTCAACGGCAGAGTGGGTTTTGCTGTGACCGGATTTATCATCAGTAATGTGGGGATCTGTCTGGTTCTGCTGGGATTGCTGCCGTGGGTGACTGGAAACATGAATATAAAATTCTTTTTCAATGTCCTTTATACATTGGTAACGGTGATCGCTCTGCCGCTGTTGTCAGCCCGGATCACCCGCCGCATATTCCCGGGAATATTGAAATACAATGCGGAGTTGAAAAAATTCACTCTGCTTTTATGGTCACTGACTCTTTTTGTCGTTGCCGCTGTGGCGAGGGGGAATTTTGATGCCAATTCCGGAACATCCATGGTAACGGTCTGGAGTCTTGCCGGAATATCATTTGTGTTGTGTGCATTGAATTTTCTGCTCGGTTTTCTGCTGGCAAGAAAAGATTACCGCCGGGATTCATCCCAGATACTCGGACAGAAAAATACCACTTTTGCCATCTTTATGGTGCTGGAATACGGTTCTGGGACAGCGGCTTTATGCACCATTTTTTACGTTCTTTTTCACAATCTCTGGAACTCTATCCAACTGGCATTTCACCGGGATGACCGCTGAAAGAAGAGAGAATTTTTCTCTGACACCATATTATAAAGTGTGAAATCAGTCCCCAAACTGTTTTTTTTAGGAAAAATTTTCAGCAGCACTTGACACCGATGTGTATACATGCTACTTTAAAGTGTATACAGGGGGGTGCGAAATGAATTTTCCGCAAGACAGCGTACAAAAATTTTTCAGCGTTGCCGACACTTTGACCGAAGAGATCCGCAACGGCATATTCTCCTACGGCAAACCTTTTTTATCCCGCAGTGAGATTTGTGAAAGATTCTGTATCTCCTTGAAAACCGCCCACAAAGTCCAGAAAGAGTTGTGCAAACGCAATCTGATTTCCGCCAACCGGGGACGGGCGTTTACCGTATGTGATCCCGATCAAAGAGGGGGTATTCCGCTGCATGAGATCCGCCTGCTCCGCCAGAATCAACCATTTGCCACCGATGATGTGATGGATGAATTATCTTCCGGCATCCGTCAGATGTGTGCAGAAAAAAACATTCAGTTTTCAGAAATTTATCTGGAATTGCAGGATAAAAATCAGCGCAAAATCAACACTGCCGGCGGCAATGAACCGGGTCAGGGCATCGTAATGATGCCTTACCGGTCGATCATGTGCCGGGGAGCTGGATATTTTCTGAAATACTGGCAGCCATTCCGGGTGACGGTGGATTTCCCGCTGCCGTGTACATCCGGGGTGATGATGGATGAAGCAGATGCCGTAAAGTGCATTTTTGAAGATGCCCGGCAGTGCGGAGTGGAAACTATCATGCAGATACCGCACGCCTTGGGGGCGTGGAATCAATTGTACAGCTATAACAGTTTCAGATACGGCGAGTTGTATTCGCAGATAGTGGGGATCAAACAATTGGTGTGTGAAGAGCCGGAAATCAACGGGATGCTCGATATGATCAACCGTTTGAAGCCGGATGCGTTATTCTTTCATGGCGATAAAAAAATTTATTCCGTGCTGGATAAAATCAATTATCAGCCCAAACTTTACTTCGTCTGCCGCAGTGAGGCAACCGGAAAACTTTTTGCCGATATCCCCAATGCCAGACGTTACATATTAAATTACACCGATTTCGGAAAAACAGCAGTGGAATTGCTTTTGAAAGCCGATTACAAGTACGCCAAACGGGAATTGATCTATATCAAAGGCAAACTTGTTTAACGATATATCTTTATCAACTTTTTCAGAAAGGAGAAGATCATGAAAAGAACATCATCACAAAAAGTTCCGCTTTTTTTGAAAGAGAAAGGGGGCGCGGGGGAAAGGGAAAACTTTTTTTCTCGTGAAAAAAAGTTTTCCTTGTCCCCCGCACACTCATTTACCTTGAT
>JAZSIZ010000168.1:0-11861 GCA_045534015.1 Victivallaceae bacterium
AATTGCACCACATGAGCCGAACCACCACCACACAGCGCATACCACAGGACAGTACCCCGCCCCCCGCCGAGCGGGGCGCAGGGGTGCAGGGGGCGGCGTTAGCCCCCTGCAAAGAAAAAGAGCTGTCGGTTTTGCAACAGCACCTTTTTTATGGTTGATCGATTACCAGTTCTGCCCCTGTTTTTCAAAGTAAGCGGCAACATTTGGAATAAACGGTTTGATTAATTTCTTGATGGCAAGAGCATATTCCCGTATCTCCCACTGGGCATGATCACTGTCGCGCAATTCAAGGAAGTGGAGCAGATTTGACAGATCCACAGTTCCCCAGAATGTAACCATCATATTCTGCGGAAGAACTCCGCGAGCCTGTTCTCTGCAGACGCCGGAAGCCAGCAATTTTTCATAGAGAGCAAGACTGGCGGAATTGTGATCAGCAATCAGTTTTGCAAGGGCTGTTCCGTCAAAATCCGGATCGCTGAAAGATGCCTGCCGGTTGTTTTCCGCCTGCCGGCGCAACTCTGCGGGGGTGTAAAATTCCATATCGATTTCGGTATAACGGCGGGATATTTCATTGTAGCTCCAGGTGCGGTGGCGATGCCACTGACCACGGACAAAGAGCGGACAATGGATGCTGAAAGTGAAGACCATGTGTTCCAGAGGGCTGGTGTGCTTATTGGCGATCAGATACTCCAGAAGTTTTACATCACGCTCTTCCATCTCATTTTTCAATTTGCCGAAAGAAACTCTGGCGGCGTTGACAATGGTTGATTCATTGCCGAGGTGATCGATCAAACCGACCCAGCCCTGACCGTCGAGAACTTTCACGTGATTGGTAGGTGGCACATTCAGATGTTCCATGTTTCAGCTCCAAAATAAATAGTTATAAGACAGTTTGTTAAGAATATAGCACCGTTTTGCGGATAATGCAAGTTATAATTGCATTACAATCCCAATTCTTTAACATGCTGACGGCGGCGTTCCAATTCGGTGAGCAGTATCTTGCGCAACCGGATATTTTTCGGAGTGACCTCTACCAATTCATCATCTTCGATATATTCCAGAGCCTGTTCCAGAGACATTTTCCGTGCCGGAGCGATTTTCATATTGCGGTCGCTGCCGGCGGCACGGAGGTTGGTCAGCTGTTTGGCTCGCTGGACATTCACCACCAGATCGCCGTCTTTGCAGTGTTCTCCGACGATCATGCCTTCATATGCATCGGTACCCGGTTCGATAAAAAACTCTCCGCGCTGCTGAAGTCCGTCAATGGCAAAAGGAAGAGCTTTGCCTGCTGCCATGCTGACCATAACGCCATTGGCTCTTCCGGGAATGGCACCTTTGAATGGCTCATGATGATCAAAGATATGGTTGACGATAGCTTCTCCCTGACTGGCGGTAAGAGCCTTGCTGCGGAAGCCGATAAGTCCACGGGTGGGTATGAAGAAATCCAGCACCTGCCGGTTGCCGCGGGATTCCATCTGGATCAATTCACCCCGGCGGAGACCGACCATTTCGATGATACGTCCGGCAAAATCATTGGGAACATCGACGGTGAGTCTTTCGATGGGTTCATTCTGCACTCCGTCGATCTCCTTGCAGATGACCTGCGGTTTTCCGACGGAAAATTCATAACCTTCACGGCGCATGGTTTCTACGAGGATCGCCAGATGCAGTACACCGCGTCCGGAAACATTGAATGCATCTCCGCTCATTGCCTCTACCCGCAGAGCCACATCGCGCTCGGTTTCATTGAAAAGTCTTTCCCGCAGCTGACGGCTGCTTACATATTTTCCCTCTTTTCCGAAAAACGGTGAGTCGTTGATACGGAAAAGCATGGATAATGTCGGTTCATCAATGGCAATCGGCGGCATAGCTTCGGGATTTTCTGCATCACAGATGGTATCGGAAATATCCACATCCGGAATTCCCACGATAGCGCAGAGGTCGCCGCAGACAACAGAATCAGTTTCCTCTCTGCCCAGTCCTTCAAAAGTGAAAAGCTGTTTGATATGTGCCGGAGCGGTGGTCCCATCACGCTTGATGATGGAAAGGGGTTTTTTCAAATCCAACGTACCGCGATAGACACGTCCGATACCGATTCTGCCGACAAAGGTGGAATAATCCAATGTTGCGACCTGCAGTTGAACCGCTCCCTCTCTTTTCGGCGGGGGCGGGACGCAGTCGATCATTGCATCAAGCAGCGGAGTGAATGATTCGGGTTTATCATCCAGATTACGGATCGCCCAACCGTCACGTCCGCTGGCGAAAAGGGTGGGAAAATCCAATTGTTCATCGGATGCATCCAATTCGCAGAAGAG
This sequence comes from Victivallaceae bacterium, assembly GCA_045534015.1. Lineage (GTDB taxonomy): Bacteria > Verrucomicrobiota > Lentisphaeria > Victivallales > Victivallaceae > UBA1784. The sequence continues at coordinate 2,316 of JAZSIZ010000168.1, forward strand.
GTCAAAAACTTTGTTCTGGATCTCGGCGGGACGGGCATCCGGTTTGTCCAGCTTGTTTATGACAACAACCGGACGCAGATTCAAAGCCAGAGCTTTATCCAGCACAAAGCGGGTCTGCGGCATAGGACCTTCTGCGGCATCTACCAGCAGCAGAACGCCGTCTGCGAGTTTCAGAACTCTTTCCACCTGACCGCCGAAGTCACTGTGTCCCGGAGTGTCGATCAGGTTGATCTTGGTATTCCGGTAAGTGATGCTGATATTTTTTGAAAGGATGGTGATTCCCCGTTCACGTTCCTGATCGTTGCTGTCGAGGAAGCACTCCTGTACGACTTCATTATCCCGGAAAAGTTTTGCCTGACGTGAAATTTTATCGACCAGCGTTGTTTTTCCGTGGTCAACATGGGCGATGATTGCAATGTTTCTGATGTCCATAAGCGTCTCTGTTTTTTTTGTAAAAATGATATTCATATAATATACCACAAAAAGTGCAATTCTGCAAGTTGTTTTCTTATGTGGTATTCAGTGTTTTTTACCGGTGTCTGCATGAACGGTACCATGGCGGTGAAAAACATTTTTCCGGATTGATTATGCCGGTTCCCCGGCAGACAAATCGATTGTGAAAAAAGAGGAGGCAGGTTATTATGCGTACTGCAGGAAAAATCTTTACAATCAAAGAGATTCTGAAACGATGCTTCGGGCTTTCCTGATAAAAAAAGCCCCCGGTTGAAAATTTTTTACCGGGGGAGATCTTTTCTGATCTACTGGATGTTCCGCAGGAAGTAGCGTTTGAAGAAACGTTCCGGATCAAGGGATCGTTTGGCGTGACGCAAAGTTTCTTCATTCATATCCTGTTCGCGGTTCATAAATTTGGCTTTGCCGCGCAGGGCGATGGCAAGTTGCCATGTCAGGGTTTGCGATGCACCTTTGACTGCGTGATCGGCTTTTTCAAAGTGGACATCTACAGTATCATTCTGTGACAGGGTACTGTACACAGATAATCCGGCGGGATAACCGGGTTCTGCGAAAAGGATGATTCCGGCAAGACCGAGTTCCTCAAAGTTTTCCCACGCACTTTTCAGCGCGAGGGCTTCTTCATCGAGAAACTCACACTGTTCCAGGCGGGAATTGAGGTCTGCGGCAAGTTTTGCTGCCACCGGAATATCTTTTTTGGTTATCTTGCGGACTTCTGCATACGGCCAGTTGGCTTGAAACTGCTTTACCAGATTATGTTTTTTCCGGAGTTTCGGACCGGTGAATGTGGCGATTTTTTCCACGGAGAAAAGGTAATCAATTGCACCTTCATCATATTCCAGTTCAAAAAAACGGTCACAATCCGGAAAGTCATCAAGGAATGATTCCGGCACATCGTAAACTCCGCCATCGGTCAATCCGGCATCGGTAAAAGCTTTACTGATATTAAAGAGCAGTTCCGGATCGGTTTTTTCGCCGATGGGATAATGGATGGTGCGGGTTGCACGTTCCAATACAACCAGACGACCTTCAATATCAGCGAATTCAATACCGTAAGGTTCGCGGTACATAAAGATGTTCGGGAAACAGGCTTCACAGCTTTGTCCGGGCATTTTTGCCAGTTCGGCATCAAAACGCGCCCGGTCGGAAATTTCCACCGGACGGAGGGATTCTAAAGATATTTTCATATACAGTCTTTTTTTACACAAAATTTTACGCGGGCCAGATATTGTTTTCCTGAAGCATTACTCCAGTACCGTTGACCACAGCGTTAAGGGGTTCTTCGGAAACGAAAACCGGAAGACCGGTTTCTTCAGTGAGCAACTTGTCCAGACCGGCAAGTTTTGCTCCGCCGCCGGCAAGCATGATGCCCCTGTCGAGCAGATCAGCGGCAAGTTCCGGCGGGCAGATGTCAAGTGTTGCCCGGACAGCTTCCAGAATAGTCGTTATCGGTCCCTGCAGAGCTTTGCGGATCTCTGCGGCACTGACTTTGACAGTTTTGGGAATGCGTGCGATCATATCAAAGCCTTTGACATCCATGGTACGGTCATCCTGTACCGGATATGCACTGCCGATATTGATTTTGATCTGTTCAGCGGTCAATTCACCGATCTGCATGTTGTACTCTTTTTTCAGATGCTGAATTATCGCCTGATCAAGAATATCACCGCCGACTCTGACACTTTTGGCACTGGCAATACCGGAAAGAGAGATGATTGCCACTTCGGTAGTTCCGCCGCCGATATCCACGATCATGCTGCCGTCGGATTCCGCAACGGGCAGACCTACGCCGACAGCTGCTGCCATGGGTTCTTCAACGAGGACGACTTCTCCGGCTCCGGCGTGTTTGGCACTGTCCATTACGGCGCGTCTTTCCACCTCGGTGATTCCCGACGGTACGGCGATAACGACCCGGGGGCGCAGCAGGCGTTTGAACCACGGAACAGTGCGGATGGCCCGCTGGATGAAGTAACGGAGCATGTCTTCAGTTACTTCATAGTTGGCAATAACACCATCTTTCATCGGGCGGATGGCACTGATATTGACCGGGGTTTTTCCCAGCATTTCCTTTGCTTCGCTGCCGACAGCAAGCACTTCTTTCGTATTGACTTTGATTGCCACGACAGATGGCTCATTGAGTACCACCCCCTGGTCTCTGACGAAGACCAGACAGTTGGCGGTACCGAGGTCAATACCGATGTACGCAGAAAACATTCTTGCCAGAAATTGAGTACTCATCACTCTGCCTTTATTGCTGTTTTTGCAATTTATCCGCAATTCAGAAAAACTGCATGATTCCACACATAAAAAATTGTCACCTATATAATAAACCTTGTAAAGCGGCTTTTTTCAAGTACTTTAGTTGCAAAAAAACGATTTTTTGGCAAATTTTCTCTTCCGGGTTTTGAAAAAGAGTGAAAAATGTGGTATCTTAATAGAAATTATTTTTTATTGCAATATTACGGGAAATATTCAGTTATGAAATCAGGTGTCGTTATCCGTCAGCAATTGGAGCTGTTGAAGCCGGAGCATAAAAACGGCAGATTCCGCTTGAGCGGATTGCGCAACGGTCTTCTGGTGCGTATGCCGAATCATCTGGGGGATGCAGTGATGGCACTTCCGGCTCTGGCGGCGTTGAAAAAATCGCTTCCTGCTGAATGCGGATTGTTTGTCATTACTCCGGCGGGTAATGCCCAGTTATATAGAGCAATGGATTTTGTGGATGATATAATCCGGTTGAAAAAGCCGCATAAATTCTGGAGCAGAGAGGAATTGCGTCAGATTCGTCAGCTGCATGCCGGTGCGGCAGTGCTTTTCAATCATTCGTTCAGGGATGCTCTGTGTTTGAAATTGGCTGGAGTTCCGGCTCTTTATGGAGAACCTACACGTAATCGCGGATGTCTGCTCAAAGGTAAAATTTCTTTCCCGGGAAAGGTGAAAGGGCAGTACAGCAATTCGCACCAGACGATGCGTTATCTGGCAATTGCAGAGGCTTTCGGTGGATCTGCGCCGGAGAAACTGATGCCGGAATTTCATATTCCCTGCGGAGCCGACGAGATTTCCGGAGCGGTAACACCTTTATTTCATCATCCGCTGCTTCTCACTCTGGCTCCGGGGGCGGCATACGGTGCGGCAAAACGCTGGCCGCATGAGTATTATGCCAAGGTGGCGTTGTACTGGATCCGCCGCGGCGGGATAGTGGCTTTGTGCGGCAGTCCGGCGGAAAAAGAGATTTGTGAAGCCATCTGCAAGGAACTTCCGGCGAACAAGGCTTTTAATCTTTGCGGAAAAACCGATTTGTTTGCCTTGATGTACATTTTCAAGTTTTCGGCGTTTGCGATAACCAATGATTCCGGACTTATGCATCTCGGTTCGGCGGTCGGATGTCCCGGGCTTACAGTTTTCGGGCCGACCGATCTTTACGATACCGGACCGGTTTCCGACTGCTGGATAATGATGCATGACCGTGAAAAGTGTGCGCCGTGTCTGAAAAGGGTTTGTCCGAAAGGTGATCCGGTCTGTACAAAAAAGATCACACCCTCAATGGTGATACGGGTTCTGAAAAGTGACGCAGAAAGATTGAAGCTTCCGTTGGAAAAATACAGACATCGTGAGCGGTAGCGTTGCACATTAAACCGAATGGGTCTGTTGCCGGAAAATGTTCCGCAAATCACAGTATCTGTGTTTGGTGGAGCATTTTTTTTGTACGGCACTTGAGAAAAGCGTAAACTGCGTATATATTATATGATATGCGTATTGCGGCAAAGGGGGAGCAGATGACTGAAAACGGAAAAAAACTTGCGGGCGGGATTATCCGGACTGTGGTGAAGTTGTTCATCGCTGCTGCAATTGTTTTCTGGTTCTTTCACAAACATCTCCGGGCAGCGTGGTATGAAATGGGTGATTTTAACTTTCTGTGTCTGGTTCCGGCGTTGATCCTTACATTTATTTCCACCTGGGTGATAAGTATCCGCTGGCGTGATCTGGCACGGGCATCCGGTGTGGCACTTTCTGACAGCAAGGCTTTTTCACTGACCATGCAGGGAATATTCTTTTCGCTGGTCATTCCCGGCGGTGCGATCGGTGGTGATGTGGTAAAAATGGCGGCTCTTTCCGGTCATATAAAACAGGGGACCCGTACGGAAGGATTTTTTTCGATTTTCATGGATCGTCTGGTTGGCATGCTTGCACTTTTTCTCGTTGCTCCGGTGCTGTTGTTCTGTTCGCGGCCGCTTTTTTCCGGAATCAGTTTTGATATGGTGCCGTGGTTGAGCGGAAATCTGCTGTGGTGGATGTTGATGGGAATTTGCGTTGCCGGATTGTTTGCGGGGGCTGCTCTTCTGATGCACCGGCAGGTGGAAAAGTTACCCGGGATAGGAAAACTGCTTGATTTTGCCGACCGCCGGAGCAATGGCAGGATCGCCAGAGCTTTTTCTGCCGCAGACCGCTGTGCCGCGCAGAAGGAACGTTTGATTTTCTGGATCGTTATGACAATATTTTTTGTTCATCTTTTTCCGGTGGTGATCATGTATATTGTGCTGACTGGGATCGGGATTTTTGGAGCTGTTCTGCCGGTTGCCACGGCGGTGGTAATGGGGAATATTGCGGGATTGATCCCGGTTTTTCCCGGTGGAATAGGCGGCAGGGATGTGGTTACAGTGGCATTGCTTGCTTCAGCCGGTTATCCTGTTGACGAGGTTACTGCCGCCCAGTTGTTCTGTACTTTGCTTATGGTTGTTTTCAATCTTTCCGGAGCGTTGTTTTTCATCTGTGACCGGAAAAATCCCGGAGTGCAACATGAATGAGTTTCAACTTGATATGAATTTGAATACCCCGGTCAATCCGTTGAGATCGGCATTGGAAAGCGGAAAATTTATTTTTCTGGCAGAGTGTGCCCCGCCGGAAAATTCCCGTCACCGTGATGATGCGGTGGAAAGAATGATCCCGCTGGCGGAAATGATGGCAAAACAGGATGATCTGTGCGGGGCGTTGGCAGTGACCGATATGCCGGAATCTCCGTGGAGTGCTATTGATATAGCTTCCGGGCTTCCGGAAAATCTGCGTCGCGGCAACTTATATTGTCTTTCCGGCAACGGCAGAGATGACGGGGCTGTTGAAAGTGAATTGCAGTGTGCGGTCAATGCCGGAGTTGAAAATATTCTCTGTCTTTCCGGCAATGCTTCCGGGATCACGGTGCGGGAGTGCCGGGCAAGAAATTTCTGTTCCAGTATCCGGCAACTGGAAATCGCCGGAAAAATGGAACACAGTTTTTTTGCCGGTACAGAGTTTAATCCGTTTCATTATGAACGCAATACGGTTTTTGCATTGTACAATCATCTTGCGGAAAAGCTCTGTGCCGGAACTCAATTTATTGTTTCCCAGAGTGGTTGGGATATGCTGCAGAATCAGACATTGGCGTGGTATTTGCTCAACCGCAAATGTTATGTCCCGTTGATTGCCCATCTTACGTTGCTTACTCCGGATCGTGCAGAAAAAATTATTTCCGGAAAAGTTCCCGGGGTGAGCATGACACCGGCTTTCCGTAAACTTCTTGAAAGGGAACTTTCCGGAAGCAAGGCTCAATTTGAAGCTGCCCAATACCGGAGGATCGAGTTGCAAAGTGCCGGCTGCCGGTTGATGGGATACAGCGGGGTGCAGATTTCAGGCGTGGATTTTCCGGGCAGGGCGCAGATTATTGCGCAGCGGATCCGTTCTGCATTGCAGGAGTTCCGTTCTTTTGAGCATTGGCTTGATGAATACAATTCGCATCAGGCTGGAGCTGAAATGGGAGGCGGCATCAACCGTTATCACCTTTATGACCGGATGCTGCACCGTGCTTATGATTTTGAAAATCCGCCGGAAATAAAAAATCCCGGCGAAGTGGATTTTTCATGGCAGGAGAAATTTTTGTATCAGGTTAAAAAGCTTCTTTTCGCCAAAGCCGACAAGCAGCGGCCCGGGAGGGATTATCTGTTGAAAAAGGCTCTTACCGGCTGTCCCGGATGTGATCAATGTACTTTGCCGCAGAATAATTTTATCTGCATCAAAAATTGTCCCAAGGGATTGGATCACGGGCCGTGCGGAGCGGTAAAAGAGGATGGAAGTTGTGAAATTTGTCCATCGGAATGTATTTTTGTCAGAAAAGTTCGCTGTTCGAGGTATTTTGAGGGCTTTTCCTGTTTGGAATCCGGGCATTGAGGGGATATATTATATAACGGACACAAATTCCGTATTGAAAATGCGGATTTGGATTTTTTAATAACAGAATGTGAAATCATAAAGATCGATTCATAATTTTGGAAAGGAATTTAGTATGAAAGAGATCATTGACATCGCCAATCGTAAATTGACGGTCAGCCTCGGAGCGGATCACGGAGCTTTTGAGGCAAAAAACACTATCGCCGCATTTTTGAAAGAACTCGGTCATGATGTGATCGATTGCGGAGCTTTTGCATTTGATGCAGAGGACGACTATCCGGATTTCGCTGTTCCCGCAGCCAAAGCGGTTGCCCTGAACAAAGCTGATGCAGCTGTTTTGTTCTGCCGTTCCGGTATCGGCGTCAGTATTGCCGCCAACCGTTATCACGGTGTCCGGGCTGCATTGTGCCACACTGAAAAAAATGTTGTTTCCAGCCGTCAGCACAATTGTTCCAACTGTCTGGTCCTTTCCGGCGACAATCTTTCCATAGACCGGATGAAAGAGTATATCAAGTTGTGGCTCGGCACTGCTTACAGCGGCGATGCCCGTCATACCCGCCGTTTGACCAAGCTTGAAACAGCTTCCTACGATGACATTGCTGCTCTGCGTGATGCTGATCCGGAACTTGCCGCTATGATCGACCGTGAAGCCGCCCGTCAGAATGACGGTATCGAATTGATCGCCAGTGAGAACTTTGCCAGCTGTGCGGTCCGTGCTGCTCAGGGTTCTGTGCTTACCAATAAATATGCTGAAGGTTACAGCGGTAAACGTTACTATAACGGTTGTGAATTTATTGATGAAGTTGAAACTCTTGCCATTGAGCGTGCCAAAAAACTTTTCGGTGCAGAGGCTGCCAACGTTCAGCCCCACAGCGGCAGCGGAGCCAATCAGGCGGTTTACACTGCACTGTGCCAGCCCGGAGATACCGTGCTTGCCATGAGTCTTGATCACGGCGGTCACCTGACCCACGGACATCCGCTCAACTTTTCCGGTAAGCTCTACAACATGGTTCCCTACGGTGTCAGTGCCGAAACCGAGCAGATCGACTATGATGAAGTTGAAAAGCTTGCTCTGGAATGCAAACCCCGCATGATCCTTGCCGGAGCCAGTGCTTATCCGCGTATTCTGGATTTCCCCCGTCTGCGTGAGATCGCAGATAAGGTTGGAGCGATCCTTTTTGTCGACATGGCGCACATTGCCGGTCTGGTCGCCGCCGGTGAGCATCCCTCTCCGGTTCCCTATGCGGACATTGTGACTACGACCACCCACAAAACTTTGCGTGGTCCCCGCGGCGGTTTGATCCTCTGCAAAGAACAGTATATCAAAGCGATCAATTCCGCCGTCTTCCCCGGTCTGCAGGGTGGACCTCTTGAACACGTTATTGCCGCCAAAGCAGTCTGCTTCGGTGAAGCACTCAAAGATGAGTTCAAAGCTTATCAGCACCAGGTCAAACTCAATGCTGCAAAGTTGGCTGATGAACTTGCCGCCCGCGGTTTCCGTATCGTTTCCGGCGGAACTGACAACCACCTTGCGCTGATCGACCTGCGTCCCAAACATGCCACCGGTAAAGAGGTCGCCAATGCACTGGATAAAGCCCGGATCACTGCCAATAAGAATATGATCCCCTTTGATCCGGAAAAACCCTTTGTCACCAGTGGTATCCGTATCGGTACCCCGGCGATCACCACCCGTGGTTTGAAAGAAGCTGAAATGGTCAAGGTCGCTGAATTTATCGACCGTGCAGTTGCCGCTAAAGATGATGATGCCGCACTTGCTGCTATCGGCGAAGAGGTCAAAGCGTTCATGGCAGATTTCCCCATGCCGCAGTTCTAATATAAAGGATTATTGAAATGATTGATATTAAAATTATCCGTGACAATGCGGAAATGGTTCGTCAGAACTGTATCCGCCGTGGTTATCCCATTGATATTGACGGTTTGGTCAAACTTGATGCGGATTGCCGGAGTTTGAATAGCGAAATCGAGACTTTGCGCGGAGAACGCAACCGTTTGAGCAAAGAGTGTGCCAAAGATCCTGCTGCCCGTGAGCAGGTCAAACAGATCAAACTCCAGCTGGGTGAAAAAGAAAATAAACTTGATTCTTTGCAGGAGCGTATCCGTCAGGTGCTTATCCGCATGCCGAACCTGCTTGCTCCGGATGTTCCGGAAGGCACCGATGATACCGGTAACGTGGAGATCCGCAAAGTCGGAACCATCCGTCAGTTTGATTTTGCGATCAAAGATCACCAGCAGCTTGGTGAAGAGTTGGATATTCTGGATATTGCCCGCGGTTCCAAAGTAGCCCAGACCGGTTTCTATTACTGGAAAGGTCAGGGCGCGATGCTGGCACAGGCATTCTTTTTCTGGGTTCAGAAATTTATGGCAGAGCGTGGTTTTACCGTCTTTATGACCCCCTGTCTTGCCAAGGAGCGTACTCTTTTCGGAACCGGTTATCTGCCCTTTTTCGCCGATCAGACCTACAATATCAACGGTGAAGACCTCGCTTTGATCGGTACCAGTGAACAGACTCTGGTCGGCTACCATGCTGACGATGTGCTTGACGGAGCAGCTTTGCCGCTGTGCTACACGGCTTACACTCCCTGTTTCCGTACCGAAGCAGGCAGCTACGGCAGAGCCTCCAAAGGTATTTTCCGCGTTCACCAGTTCCACAAAGTAGAGCAGATCGTTTTCTGCAAACCGGAAGAATCCCCGAAATACCACGAATTCTGTCTGGAAAATGAAGAAGCCCTGCTTCAGGCTCTCGGTTTGCCCTATCACGTTGTCAACGTATATGTCGGCGACCTCGGAGCTCCGGGATACAAAAAATACGATATTGAAGCCTATTTCCCCAGCTTCGGCGGTTACCGTGAAGTTACC
>JAZSIZ010000084.1:0-5022 GCA_045534015.1 Victivallaceae bacterium
GCTGTTGAAAACATTCCGGATAAAAAGGAAGTTGCTTTCGCTTAAATTTAGCCCCGGAGTTGTCCGGGCGGTCGCAATAACCGGTGTGTTGTCTGAAGAGGTTTTCTCATTGTTCACCTTGCCGTATTGTGAGAATAAATCTCCGGTATTGTCAGCTCCCGGGTGTGCTGTGCCGCAGCTTCTGACTTCAGCCCAACAATCATCCGGAGAGCTTCCAAGGATCTCCTCTCCAAAGGAGCGGAAAAACCACCCCCGCAATTTTGCGGCATAATATGATTTCCGCAGTCTTCCGGCGACCGTGATCGGGGCTTGATAATTCAAATCTTTTTCCGGAATCATGCTTTCATTGCAGTTGTCGGGATTTTGACCGTCACAGAAAACATAAAAATTGATTCCGGAACATCCTTCGGCAAGGTGGTGGATAATACTGGCATCAATGATTTCCGGCTTGACCAGCGGGCCCTGAAAAGAGTTTGTGTTGCGGTAAGCGGGGGTGTCGAAGTAGCGGACAAACATTCCGGCGCCGGTTTCTATAGTGATTTTAGGTCTTGATTGCGAGTCATCGGGGCGGGAGTCAAAATTGCACATTTCGCCATCACAATTAAAACAATTCACCGGATAAAATCCGCCGGTATCGACCAAATTTTCCATGAATTTATCTTTATCCGGGATATGATTGATATCCAGCAGTGGCAAATTTATTCCCCGGGAACGGACTTTATTGTAAAAGAAAAGCAAATGCTTTGTGTTTTCTTCACAATCAGCCGAACCTCTGGCAAGATCATCGCCCTTGCATCCGGCAGAACCGAGTTCATTTTCCAGTTGCATCATAATTATCGGGCCGCCGTTGGTGTGCAGATGTTTTTCGGCGATCCGGAGCAATTCATCATACCATGCTCCTGCATAATCCAGATACCGGCGGTCATTGGTTCGGACTTTATTTCCAAGTTCATCAATCAGCCATTGGGGCAGACCGCCATTGCGGAATTCGCCATGCACAAATGGCCCGAGCCGGAAGATGCAATACATTCCGCATTCAGCGATCAGGCTTAAAAAGGCGTCGATATCTTTTTCACCGGAAAAATCAAATTGCTTATCCTGGTTTTGATGCCATGCCCAGAGCGTATAAAAAGTGATCGTATTCATCCCGGCTTTTTTCATCTGCATGATCCGTTCTTTCCATAATCTCCGGGGGATCCGGCAATAAGATAAATCTCCGCCGTATATCAATGTTTTTTTTCCGTCAATGATCATGTGATCTCTGGTCAATTCAATACTCATTTTTTCTTTCCTTGAGTTATTTTTTCTCTTCCGGTAATATACATAAATAAGGGCAAAAGGCAAGTGTTTTTCGGGAAAAAAATAACAACAAGTGTTTGAAATCATTTGACAGTGATGCTATCTTATTTTTCTGGCGGAGGTGTTTTATGGAAAGCAAATTAAAGAAGATAATACTGAACTATATCAATGGTATGCATCTTGCATCCGGCGACAAGTTGCCGAGCATTGCCCAGATCCAGCGTAAAACCGGAGCAAGCCAATATAAAATATATCAGATAATGAAAGAGATTGCCCGGGAAAAGAAGTATGAGGTAATTCATGGTTCGGGGATTTATGTTCCCGGCCGGAAAAAGGTCTGGAAACCGTTTGAATACAGTGTGGCATTGATATCTCCTGGCAATTTGCTCAATTCCGGATTGGTCAATCATCTGCATTACAAATTGATCCAGCATAAATTAAGTTTGCTGCCGTTGAATGTTCCGCATGATGATCCGGAGTATGAACAGGAGATATTGAATTTCTTACTGAAACGCCGGATCTGGGGAGTTATTCTGGAACCACATCCACGTAATCCGGGGAGTTTCGGCATGATCAAGCGGATGACATCGCAAGGCAGCCGCTGTATTTTGTTGTCGCATCTGCCGGAATATAAAGGGAAGCTGCACTATTTCACTTTGCAATATCAAACATTGGGGGAAAAGGTCGCAGAATTTGCGGAAAGTAATAATTTCAAGCAGTTGTATTTTTTCAATCAATCCCCGGTGAATTTGCACTTTCAGCAGGTGGAAGCCGGGCTGTCTGCCGAGTGTAAACGTAAAAATATCGCATTGAAAATTTTCAAGAACCGGCTTTGCTACAATGCTTATACCGAAAGTTGGCAATGGGCCGAACCATTTTCCCCGGAATTTGAAAAAGATACTCTTTATGTTATGGAAAATACCGATTATCAGGCTTCGCATTTATACAATTTGTTGCAACGAACCAATACAGCCGGGGCCGGAATATTGACTTTTACGCGACAGCCGGATGAAATCGATCCCCGTTTTCCATGTTTATATATGGATGAATACAGAAGATTTGAACATATCTCTGATAAATTGCTGAATACTGTGATCTGGACTAAAACCGGGGTGGAAACCAGCTTTCTGCCGGAATTGTATATGCCGGGAAGGAAGAAGGTGGGAAACGCAGGATTTTTTTAACCGGAGCAGAAAACAACTTTACCTCCGGTTGGAAGCCGATGCAGAATACTGCAAACTGTTTTTGCCGTGAAATTTGTTTGGGTATCTTATGATAGAAAACATCTCCGACAGCAATTTTTACGCTGAAAATCAAATTTTTGTGAGGTTCGATCATGGAAAATCAATATCCTCCGGTAATCGCAAAATCTCTTGAAGTCATAAAACGCTTTGAGGAAAAGTTTGGTTGGTTCAGTATCAGAGTCTACCAGCTTCCGCAAATTGATGGTTTCAGCACTTTCCTTGAATCGGCACAGAGAACGTTATTACGCCACAGAACTATCGGGTGGTATATGTGGGCGAAAATCAGAGGGACAGACAGACTTTTACTTATCTATTTTGGAAGAGGGCAATGGGAAGGACATTTTGAACAGGAGATCGACGAGATCATTCCGAGGCTCTGGCAGCGGCAGTCTGATCAACCGTATATGGTTGCAGATACCATTCCCATCAATCAGCAGAACAAGGACGATGTTTCTAACTGGCTGGTACGATACTTAATCGCTATCGGGGCTCAACAAACAGATGGTCTGGCAGTCGATGTAAATTGGCATAAAAAACATTCGGAACAGCACAGATGACGCCGCTTGGAATAAAAAAACATCCCTCCGGTAAAAGAGGGATGAGTTTGGGATGCTAAAATTCACCTCCACAATCCCGGCAGATAAAACCATCTGCAAACTCGATAACATCATCCGATCCGCAGTAGGGGCAACGCTTCTCCATTACGCAGCCCTCCATTCATGACCGTTGGGGCATTGATAAATCCTGATAAGGTTTTCGTCCACCATCTTGCCGACCGAGTTTCCGGCAACTCCTCCTGCGGCGGCTCCGATCAGGCAACCGAGAACACCGCCGAGCAATGTTCCAAGCCCCGGACAGATAGCTGTACCAATAGCCGCACCGGTAGATGAGCCGGATACAGCAAGATATCCACCGGCTCCGACTCCTGCGGCAGTGGTGATTTTACGGACTTTATTAACCAACGTTCCCGGCTGATTACAAATAGGACAACGCATATTTACCTCCAAAGTTCAGGACGGTGACCATCCAAGCCGAAACAGCGGTTGAGAGCCATATAGGACTGATCAACTCTCAACGGCGTGTACTTTTTAATCGTTTCTGTGAAAGCGTTGAGTAACGAATACCGTGTCGGTTCAGAGAACTCCGGATGTCGGGGATTCTTGAATTCTTTGAAGACTGGAACAATATCACTGCTGTTGATCGCTCCCAGCTCTGCGGCTCGGACAATACGGCTGCGGGCTTCATCATCATTTTTCAGATAGATGATTTTGAGATCTTCGCAGACGGTTTCGAGCATGAGAAATTCGTTCTCAAGTTCATTCATCGCTACGTCCACCAGTTCGGTCAATTCTATCCGTGAGGTATGCCGTCGTTTGATGACCGTTGTTCCTCCAAACGCTAAATTACTGCAGACCGTCACGCTGATACCGGCACTCAAGCCGACAGCGAAACTTTTGTCATGGCTGTTACGCAGTCCGATACAGCGGCTCCAATCGGAACTGTTACTTTTGTTGATCCGCATCACGCCGAACATTTTCTGTCCCTCACGAGCAAGACCAAAGTTTTCATCTAGAATCTGCCAGTTATGAGCTTTAACCACATCGGTTACAGCTTCGATTACTTCCGTATGAGGGACAGGTCTCCAACTTTCTGTACCTCTGGGCGTAGGCACGAGAGCAACCTCATTCCGACTCACGAATTTACCATCACACATCATCAGTCCCATAGTTACCTCCACTTTTTGCAACGGTCACGGTACGGACACTCGCCACAGCCGAAGCCGCTTTCATTGGGATAGAAGTTTCCGCTGTTGACGCTCTTTTCGATACCGTTGGCAAGCGATACAAAACGGTCAAGCTCATTGTCTGTACGCAATGTGTAATAGTTGTTGACGGTCGGTGACTTCGCTTTGGTGAAAACATCGAAGCGGAACAACGGCTTTTCTCCGTATTTCTGCTTGAAAGCGTAACTGAACGCGGTTGCCTGCAGATCCTTGTCGGCTTTACCGACCGGCCATTTGGCAGATGCTGTCTTCCAGTCTACGATACAGTTGTCGTGCCCGTCCGTCACCACGCAGTCAAATTCACCGATCAGCGGCTTGCTCAAACCGGGGACATTGACAGAAAAGGTTTCAGCCACCCGCTGAACGGCAAAGTCATCCTGCCAATTCTCACAAGCGACCTCCACCATTTTGAAGCCAGTCTGCAAAAGGCTGTCGTAGTCCTCATTCGCTTTATAAACAAGGTTCTCGGCGGCATCGGTTTCAGCCTTGAAGTAGTCCTCAAAGACGTCGCAAACTTCACGCTCCGACATATCTTTACCGATTCTGGCACGTTCGGAAAGTGCCGCATGGAACGCTCTGCCAAACGGAAAGCAGGAGCCGGTACGCTCCGGCTCTGCGTTGTCGATATAGCGGAATTTGTACTTCAACGGACAGGTAAGATAACACTGCATTGCTGAATACGACCAATGCGGCATC
>JAZSIZ010000098.1:0-15361 GCA_045534015.1 Victivallaceae bacterium
TTCCAGATTGCAGGCTCGATGTGCTGTTATGAGAAAGATGTTATTGATTTTAAGGGGAATGGTCATAGCCGATAAAGAATTTGATAAAAATTTCAAAAAAATTCAAAAATCGGCTTGATTTCAAACAAACCATCTCCGTAAACATCCGTTCCCACTCCGTAAAAAAAGAGCCTTGCAGGCTGCGCGGGGTGTGACGCAGAGTGTTACTTCCCGGGGCAAAGCTTTCTCAAAACTTCAGAAATCCTCTCACATGCAGACATAATGCTTTGCATATTTCCGGAAAATGGTATATATTAATCCATCAACCATAACCCAGAAGGGTAAGTAAATGAAAAAATTTTTATTACTTGTCAGTTGTGCTGTCATGCTTACAGCTGGAGCAGCAGAAGTGAAACTCCCCGATAAGATCCTTTCCGGATATACCGGATATTTTTTCGGAATGCCCAAAGATCATGTTTTCTACACCATTGAAAAGATGGGACAGCACAAATTCAACTCCATCGAAATCAAAATCCACTCATCCGACCGGAGAAAGATGGAGGTTCTCAAGTATAAAAATGATATTAAAGAGTTCTACGATGCCGCAGCAAAAAATGGCATGATACTGCAGCTTTACCTCTATCCCAAACCGTCGGCACGCAACCCGAAATGGCAGGAACATGCTGTATTGCCCTGTCTGGTCGATGCACTGGGCAGAGAATCAGTCAATACATTTGCCCTGAATGACATCAAAGTGTGGCGGCAGATTTTCGCCCCTATGTACGATCTGGCAAAATTGCAGAATGAAATTCCTTTTGCATCTTTGAAAATAGATATAGAAACCCTCAACTTCGGAATAAGTTACGATAACGGTACCTGGCAGAGATTCTGCGCAATACACAAAGAATTTAACACAGATACCATTCCGGCTGAACGTGGAAAAGTCCTTCAGGAAAAAGGATTTCAGGAAAAATATGAAGAATTTTTCCGCAAGGAGGTCGAAAGTGCTATCAAAACTTTTGCCGATGAACTTCATGCAATCAATCCTGATCTGATCCTCGGCTATATGCCAGCTCACCACGGCTGGCAGGCGCAGGCACTTAACCGGAATCTTGCCACTGAAAAAACTCCGGCGATCATTGACGGTTGGGATCTTTACAATGGTGTCGGCTGGACAGAAAAAAGTGCGCAAAATAATAAAGTCATCCGTGACGCTCATCCCAATAACCGCCATGTGATCTGGATGCGTCCGGATACTTACGATCCGGAAGATATTACCGTGGGTGCATACTACACTGCCGCCAATGTGGATGGTTACTCCATCTGGGTGATGACCATGCTGGATCCCAAACTTTCTTCGAAAATGAAAAATCTGCCCAAAGGCAAAACTTATGAAGATATTTATGCCGCATTCGGCAAAGCTAATATGGCTGTGCGTGAAGATCTGAAAGCCGGAACGATCAAAACTCCCAAGCGGATCGCTTTCAAAAAACCCGCCATCCGGGTGGCGCAGCTGGATTACAGTAAGGTAACGATCCCGGAATTGAAACCTCTGGGCAGCGGCTCTCTGGAAGGTTCTGCCAAACAGAATGTTATGCGGGGAATGTCCACCATCTTCTTTTATGTAAAAGCCGGTGAAGATATTGATATTACTTTGCAGCATCTTGCCGGTTCCCGCCGTCCGATCTCATTGCATTATGCCGTACTGGATTCAAAGAAAAATGTTCTGCGTGAGGAAGCTGTCACGCCGGGAACCAAAGCTCACTTCAAAGTCAATGCCCCGCATACCGGCACTTTTGCGCTGGTCGTCACCGGCGGCAAAGGGCAGTCATGGTACAGTTTTGCTTCCAATAACCGCTATGTGGCGATCGACGGCCGCAGTGAAGCGTATATGTTCCGCTTGCAGAAATTCTATGTTGCAGGTGGTGATCTGGGTAATCCGCAGATAAAAATCCGCTCTTCTGCCGGAGAAGCATTTACTTTTACGCTGAATAAGGACAGTGAAAACAGTTTTGTTTCCTACAAAAACAAAAACGGCATCACTGCAAATCTGCCGTCTGGAATCGTAGAAGTACAAATGGGCAAACAGGATAAGAAAGATTGGGGAGAAAACTTCTGGGTAACTTTCCCCAAAGGGGAACTGCCGCTGATCTTCCCCGGTCCGCACCGGACGATGCAGTTTGCAAAATGAACCGCATATAATTCAGGAACAGGCCAGTCATCAATAAAAAAGACTGCCTGTTCCTCTTTTATTTTAACCGTTGATCCGTTCCCCGATATTCATTTGACCAGTCTGGCAAATGTGGTATGCGCTTCAGGAGCAGTCAATGCTGCTTTGATTGCCTTTTCACCACCGGCAGCAATAACGGCAAGTTCCTTGAAGACTTCGTTTACGGCGGCGGAATAAAGTTCAAATTCCACCTCCCCGTGACAGAGAGTCGGATAAAAAGCAGTTCCAGCCAGAATGCCGCGCTCCAACATTTTCCGGGTGAAAACAGTTCGCAGAGCATTGGGTGCGGCACTCTTGAATGCGAAACCGGCAAGACAACCGAATTCGCTGGTCGATTCAAGCGGCAATCCATTCTCCGCAGCACATTTTTTCCAGAGTTTCATCACCTTGTTGCCGTATTCATTGACTTTCACAGCGACATCGGTTTGAGCCATTTTGCTGATCGTTGTCAATGCGGCAACCGGTCCGGTACGTTCCGTCCAGTAAGTGCTGCTCAAAAACGCTTTTAATGCACCGTCAAAAACCTCTTCCCTGCCGATGACTGCAGCTATCGGATGACCATTACCCAATGCTTTGGAAAATATCGCCAGATCCGGATCCACCCCGAAATCCAGATGAGAACCGCCGAAACGGTGACGCCAGCCGATGGTTATTTCATCGTAAATAAGCAATGCTCCATACTTGTCACAGCCGGCACGCACAGCTTCCAGAAATCCCGATGCCGGCAACTCGTGACGGCACGGCTCCATAATAACAGCGGCAAGATCATTACCGTGAAGTTTCAACAACTCATCAAATTTTTCAAAATCTCCGTGAATACAAGCTGATGCTGTACCTTTGAGTTCAACCGGCACGCCATGCGGAGACAGCCCTTTGAGCCACATGCCGCCCAAAGCATCTGACTCGCCGAGATTGGCGGCAAGATACCAGTCGTGCCAGCCGTGATAACCGATAATAATGACTTTGCTCCGGTTGGTCGCCGCCCGGGCAATCCTGATCGCAGCAGCTCCGATCTCGCCGCCGCCCCGGGCAAAACGCGCCCATGAGGCCCACGGATGGATAGCACACAACCGGTCGGCAAGTTCCACTTCCTCCGGCGGATTCAGTGTGGAAAAACTGCCGTCCATAATGGTTTTGATAACCGCCTGACTTACATCATCATCATTGAATCCCAGCAGACAGGCTCCTATACCGCAGGTACTGAAATCCAGATATTCCCGGTCATCAATGCCTGTGATCCGGCAGCCTTTCGCCGATTTGAAGTAAGCAGGAAACAATTCCGGAGCGAACATTTCCGGACGTTTACTCAACAGCCCGGTTCCACCGGGGATAACTGTTTTAGCATGACTGTAAAGCTCTTGATCGTTCATAAAAAAAACTCCTTGTATAAATTAAATTGATTTACCATAATATAGTTGCCGATTGACTGCAAAGCAACAATTGCAGAATATAAAAAATGCGTTTAGATATATAAAAAATGAAAGTGATTTGCAAAAATTATTTTCCGGATATATATTAAAAAAAGTAAGGAACAAACGGATCATGAATGGTTATTTATCTCGGACGGCTGATTATATAGATACCTTTTGCCGGGAACAATTTTCTGTCGTGTTCAAAAGCGTTCCGGATGGTTTAGTTCCTCCGGAACACTTTGATTATCATATACATAAGTATTGGGAACTTAAATTCAGCAAAGGCAGATTATGCATCCAGGCACCCGGCACGGTACACTGTGCGACCGGGAACGATGTTGTGCTGGCGGTCACACACGGCTATATCCGGGCGGGAGAAACAGTATTGAATATATCAGAAGATGACAATATATATAATTTTTTACCGGAATTGCTGAATACCTTACACGACCTGCCAGCCAGTGACGAATTCACCGTCATCCGTGAACATCTGTGTGCGGCTGTCACAGAAAATCTGCGGATGCTCCTGAAAAAATTGCAAAGACAAAATGAATATATCAACAGTCACCGGGATCTGGCATCTCTGGTATTGAATTACATGAGCAACCATTATTTTCACAGTGATTTGAGTGTGAATGACATTGCCCGTTTTGCCGGAGTTTCACCGCAGTATTTGAATGCACTTTTGAAACACAAGACCGGGCATGGCATCCGGCAGAATCTGATCAGGATCAGGTTGGAACATGCTGCTGAACTTCTGGAAAATCCGGTTTTCATGGTAAAAGATGCCGCAGCATTGACCGGCTGGAAATCGGTATTTTATTTCGGTAACAGTTTCCGCCGCCATTTCGGCATATCTCCCGGTTGTTACCGGAAACACCACACTACCCTGCCGGATACGACCGGTTCGCAAACTTGATTTTACAATCGCTTGAGATGTTGAATCCGACCTCTTGCCGGGAATCATGCCGCAAAGCCGGACTATTGTTTCTGCCGTATCGCCAGTGCCATGCCGCCAAGAATCAGTATGAAGGCGGTGATAAAGTGGCAGTTGATCTCTTCTTTCAGAAAAATCATGGAAAATGCCGCGGCACTGAATGCACTTAAATAGCCGAATGATCCCAGCGTGGCAGGTTCCACATATTTTTGGGCGATACTCCACAGCCAGACCGCGATCCCGCCAGAAATGAGCGCATAATACAAAAAGAAGAGCCATCCGGCAAGGGGTATGTCAAGGGTGATTTCGCTGCCGCTGAAAAAAAGTACCGGCAGCAGCCAGATTATGCCGCACAGACGGTAAAGCAGCGTGCAGAATGCGCCATTGTAACGGGTGGTGACGACGCCGCCGAATACGGTGAATAATGCCCAGAAAAGACCGGAAATCAATGCCATCATATCGCCGGTCAGCATAGAGGTGCTTCCGGGAAAGATGTCTCCGCCCCGGCTGAATGCCGCAAGGATCACTCCGGTAACTCCCAGCAGCACTCCGAGAGCTTTGCGTTTATTCATCACTTCTCTTGCCGCCAGTACCGAAATGAGCAGGGTGAATACCGGGGAGATGTTGGCAAAAAGTGATGCCCGTGCGCCGGTAGTGTATTTCAAGGCAACAAAACATATTGCTCCTTCACTGACTGAACAGAAGGAGAGAAAGGCGAAAATTTTCCAATCCCGTTTCCAGTTTTTCCGGAATGTTCCCCAGCTGCCGCTGCGCAGAGTGAGTGTCACCGGCAGAAAAATGATTGCTCCGAGGCAGATGCGCAGCCATACCGCATACCATTCATCGACATTTCCCGTGCTGATGCTGTTGTGAAAGAAGCGGTTGATCAGATAGTTGCTTGCCCAGCATATTGTGGCGAGCAGGGCGCATAAAATCCCCAGCGATCTTTTGGCGGGCTGGATTTTGTCAAATGTTGTCATTTTTTTCTGATTTCCGGGGATAATTCAGACTTGAAGCAGGTCAATATCAATTTGGTATTGGATGAGATCACACCGGGGATCGCACCGATGGCAAGCATGGTTTCCCGCAGCGAATTGCTGTCTTTGGCGACCACTTTGAGCAGATAATCGTAATCACCGGCGATGTCGTAAACTTCCAGAATTTCCGGTATTTTGACCAGAGCTTTGGCGATCGGAGTCTGACCGAGATTGCGTTCGATTTTCAATTCGATAAAGACCGAAATATGGTATCCCAGAGTGCGGTTATCCATGCGGGTGACGAATTCTTTGATTACGCCGGATTCCCGCAGTTTTTTCACCCGTTCCAGAACTGCAGGGGGGGAAAGGTGGATTTTTTCCGCCAGTTTTTTATTTGAGATCCGGGCATCACGGCGCAATTCATTCAAAATTTCAAAATCGATATTATCCATCACGTCCTCCATAGTGTTCCGGTTATAAGATAGCGACAGGGAGCGTGATTTTCAAATAATATAAATGTGAAAGCTGCAAAACACGAATATTGTTCTGAATCTTCATTATTACTGCGTATTTTATTCTGCAAACGATCTTCCCGGCGGTGTTGCACTTGAATATTTTACGGTATACCATCAGGGCGTTATTGTCAACGGTTGGAGAAACCGGATAAAAAACAGTGTTTTTTTTGCACAATCGCTTGCCTTTGGCATTATTTGGAACTATATTATACAATATATGATATGGGCACCCGTAGCTCAGCTGGATAGAGCGTCTGCCTCCGGAGTAGAAGGTCGTGGGTTCGAATCCCGCCGGGTGTACCATCTTTCAAAAATCCCTGTAAAAAATCCAAAAGCGGCTTATGCAAGTAAACTTGCACGCCGCTTTTTTTCTTTTTTACATCTCTCGGTTGCTTCGCACCCGAGGGATTTTTTTGGTGGGTTGCCGTCACTTCGTTCCGGCACTCGGCTTCGCCTCGTCGAATCCCGCCGGAAACTTATGCAAGTAAACTTGCACGCCGCTTTTTTTCTTTTTTACATCTCTCGGGTGCTTCGCTCCCGGGGAATTTTTTTTGGGTTGCCTTTGCCGCCAGCGGCTTCAGGCTCACTTCGCTTCGCTCGTGTCGAATCCCGCCAAAAAGTACCATCTTTCAAAAATCCATGTAAAAAAACGTAAAAGCTGTCTTCGCAAACAAGTTTGCAGACTGTTTTTCTTTTTTTTACTCACCTTCGTCTGCTTCGCTCCCGAGGGATTTTTTTGAGGGTTGCCTTTGCCGCCAGCGGCTTCAGGCTCACTTCGCTTCGCTCGTGTCGAATCCCGCCAAAAAGTACCATCTTATCCGGTCTTTTTCAATTCAGTCTTTCTGTTTTTTATGATTTTCTGCGTATTTCTGTCATAAACCGTCGATGAACCTTTTATTTCTCCTGATTGCATTCATTTATACCGGGAGGTCTGCTTTTTGCGGAGGTAACAGATGATCTCCGTAACAGTATGATAGCATGAACGCTTAATGCGGCCGCCCCGGATAATCACCGATTTCCTGAATATCAGCAGGCATCTCTCCGGCAGAATCGTATTGCTTACGGTAGGCAAGAGGAGTGACATTGAAATATTTTTTGAAATTGCGGTGCAAGCTTGAAACATCATCAAATCCGCACTGCATTGCCACATTCACAATACTTTCATTGGAAAAACGCAATCTGGCGGCGGCAAGCCGCATCTGATATGCCTTGCGGAGCTGCTGAAATGTATAACCGGTTTCCTCTTTTACCACATGGATCGTCCGGGGAACGCTCAAATAGAGTTTCCGGGCAAGTTTTTTCAGAAGATCTTTCTGGTCACAAAATTCACCGATAAAACGGTGAATCACTTCTTTGCGGGTCGGAGACAATTGCTGCTGTTTCTCTCGTGTGTACTCTTTCAGATCGTGCATTATGGTGATCGAAAGCATCCGCAGAGCTTCGATTATCTGTCTGCAGTGTTCCCAATCAAAATTGTTATCACCGTGCAATTCCCGCTCAAGTGCATCTGACTTCAACAGCGGATGCAGCTTTTCCCAATCCACCGGGGGCTTCACCGCTCCGGCAAAAATGATTCCGATTCTTTTCCCGCCATCGTTGAGCGGCATTACATATTCCAATAATCCGGCATGACAGATTTTGTAGCCGCAATTATTGAATGCCCACACTTCATTCTGCAAAATCTGAATATCCACACTTCTGCACAATTTCTCGGAGGATTCTTTCGTCTTTCTGCACAATTGGTGGCAATGGGCAAAACGCTCCTGGGGCAAAATCATCCGCAGCTTTCCGGTAAGATCATGTACCGTGACGGATAAATTGCTCCAGTATTCAAAGCAACGTATCGTATTTTCCAGTTTGTTAAGCATCGAAAATCCTTGATAGACAAATCAAATATATGACATATGATAAGATAGCATGATTTTGAACTAAAGCAATATAAAAAAATGCATTTTTTGATAAAACAGCATATTATGCAATTTTTTCAGCACTTTAACTTATGACATTCCGACACGTTATGAGATATATTATTTATATGCGCGAAGATCATCGAAAAAGGATAAACAATGTCAGTTCTCAACTACAATGTGAATAAGAAAATAGAATTTATCCATCAAACACAGGTGGTGGTTGCCGGAGCCGGACCGGCAGGTATCTGTGCCGCCTTGACTGCCGCTGAAATGGGGTGCGATACGGTTCTGGTGGAAAGACACAGTATGCCCGGCGGCATGGCTTATGCCGGAGAGGTTTCCCCTTTTATGCTCAACCATCTGGGTGAAGAGAGCATGGATCATCCGCTCTATGCCCGGTGGATAGCCCGGATGAGCCGGTATCAAACAGTGACGACCAGTGCGTATATTGCTGATAAAATGGGACCCAAATGGGGCAAACTTTACATCAATAAATATTATGCGGCTTTAAGCGCGGAAGATATGCTTAAAGAAGCAGGTGTTAAAGTATTATACGAACATACACTTTTTGATTGCATAAAAGAAAATGGTCATATCAAGGCTTTGATCCTGCATAACCGCAGCGGTTTGACTGCGGTTTCCGGTGATGTTTACATCGATGCCACAGGAGATGGAGTACTTGCCGCTCAAGCCGGATGCAAAATCGCCATCGGCAATGATGATGGTTTATGCCAGCCTATGACCTGGTGTTTCAAAGTTTCTCCGGTGAATATTCCGGATGAAGATTTCTGGCGGGGGGAATGGCGCAAAAAAATCCAGCAGGAATATGCCAGAGCCAAAGCTGCCGGAGTTTTGAGCTGTCCCCGGGAAAATATCCTGATGTTTCAAAGTACGACTCCCGGAACCGTACACTTCAATACCACCAGAGTGGTTCTGCATGATCCGCTGGATGCAGTCAGTTATCAGGAAGCCGGGGTGATCGCCAGAGAGCAGATAAGGGAATTTCTTTTCTGGCTGCGTGACAAGGTTGCAGGTTTTGAGAATGCGGAAATAGTTTCCATGGGACAGCAGTTGGGGATCAGGGAAAGCCGCCGGGTGATCGGGGAATTCTGTCTGACTGCTGAAGATCTCTACCGGAAACAGAAATTTCCGGATGCGATTGCCCGCTGTAATTATCCGGTGGATATTCATTCTCCATCGGGAAGCGGCACCACCTACACTACTGCCGCAGATTACAGTGACTACTATGAGATCCCTTACCGGGCTCTTATTCCGCAGGGGTGTGACAATCTGTTGACTGCCGGCAGAATAATTTCATCTGACCATATAACCAACAGCAGTTTGCGGATCATGCCGGTGTGCTGTGCCACCGGACAGGGAGCCGGTGCCGGAGCTGCATTGGCAGTGAAAAATGGTTTACTGCCGGGAAAAGTGGATGGTATTTGTGTGAGAAAAGAATTGATTGATTTCGGAGCGTTTCTTGGGGAATCCGAATTTTAACAAAAGGAGAAATTAGAAATGAAAACCCAGACCAAGCAAACATTCACCCTGATCGAACTTCTTGTTGTCATTGCGATAATCGCCATTCTGGCGGCGATACTGCTCCCGGCTCTAAATTCCGCCAGAGAAAGAGGCAGAAGTGCCAGCTGTATCAACAATCTGAAAAATCTTGGCACATCCATAGCAATGTATGCCGACGCCCACGACGGTTTTGCACCGTCTATCAGCGGCAAATACCGTCCCGACAAGCCCAACAACAACTGCAACTGGAGTTATGCTCTGTACACAGCCGGATTGCTCGGCGAAGCAGACGGAATATTTTACTGCCCCTCATCAAGTATTACTGACAAAAATACCGCCCTCGGTAAAAATTCCAATGAGCAGTCCTGGTCATATTACACTTACGGTTTGAGAATGAATAAGGATAACAACACCAGTTTCAGGATCGCCACCACACCGATAACCTGTGCTGATTCTGGCATCGGGCCTTACTCTGCCAGTGAATTTTTCCTCTTATCGGATAGCGTATTGGCAAATGACACCAGTTATCCCGGCACAGCGGTGCTTCATCCGGTAATATCCAGTGCCGACAATTATAAACTTGCCGGCAGACACGCAAAAAAAGTGAATCTCTGGTTTGCTGACGGCTCTGCCAGAAATCATGAAAAAAATGAACTGGTTGACCAATACGATGTAAAAGATTATCAGATACTTGAACTTTGATTTCTTTATGAGTTGCATGAAAAAAGCATTTCTGCTGTTGGTATTTCTGCTGTCGGCATTGTCTGTTTGCGCAGAAATTACGGTGAGCAATGCCGGAGTGCCGGGCAATTCATCAAAAGATGCCCTTGCCCGGCTGGAACGGGATGTTTTATCTGAACATCCTTATGCGGTGATCATATTGCTTGGAACCAATGATGCTTTGAATCCAGCCAAGATGGTTTCACCGGAAGAGTTTGAGAAAAATCTTATTGCTCTCAACAGTAAATTGCAGCAGAACGGAGTCAGAAAAGTTATTTTCATCACTCCTTTTCCGGCAGTGGAATCTATTTTGCGCAAAAGATCCCCCAAGATCAATACAGCAGTCCCATTACCGGAAACATTAGATGAATACATGGGTAAATACGGTAAAGCTGTTCATTCTGCCGCAAAAAAATCAGACAGCTTTGTGATCAATTCTTTTGAGTTTTTTGCTGCCAATGGCGGGGCCAAAGACGGCAAAGATACTCTTTTCAGAACTTATGCCAACAGTAAAGCTCACGACGGCGTGCATCTCAATGAAAGAGGCTATGCAAAATTCGCCGCCTTTGTCGCTTCAAAAGTACGCAATATGCTGCCGGAAAATTGTCATGTGGTATGTTTTGGTGACAGCATCACATTTGGTGTTCATGTGCGGGGGGCTGGCAGCGTGGAAGGTGATACTTATCCGGCGCAATTGTGGCGGCAGCTCAATCCGGAACTGGCATCCCGCAATCTAAAACCTGCTTCCGTAAAGAAAAATGAAGCTGAAAACGGCAATCTCATTCCCAACTGGAATCTGGAAAAACTGGATGGCAACCGTTTCCCGGCAGACTGGAAATTCCACCGTAAAGATAAAGATTCGGCAACGGTCATCGATGAAAAAAATCACGTCAGATACATGAGGATCTGCAGAAATTCCAAAACTCCGGCACTGATCCGTACAGAATTATTCCGCATTACTCCCGGCAGGTATCGCTGGTCGGTAAAGATTCGGGGGAACGGAATTGCGTCAGTTTCTTTTTCCTTTTACCATCCGGTCAGACATCAGGAGGTCAAATCAGTCAAACTTGCTCAAACGTGGCAAACTTTTTCCGGAGAAATCACCATCCCGGCAAAAACGGTACAGACATCTTTGACATTGAGAATTTTCGGGAATGCCGATTTCAAGGATTCAACATTGGTCAAAATAAAAGATGAGTCTGCGGTCAAGCCCGAAGACAAACAGAAATTCAAGCCATTTTCTGAAATAATCTCTGCCCAATTGAATGTATGGTTTTCTTCTCCCCGAACCGGTGCGGCAGTGACCGGTATCCGCAACCGAAACGGCAAAGAATTTATCAATTTCAATCCTGATAAGGGGATCTGGTCGATCCGGTTGAAACGGAAAGAGATAAACTCAAATGATATTCCGCCGGTGACAGCGATCGCCTGTGATCCGGAAATGGATGATTCCGCCGACTCCATCGGCAGAGATGGCGAAAACAGCAATGACTTGATAATTGATTCATCTGATGCACAAGCTCTCGGGGCTGATTGCGTTATGGAGAAAAAAGCCGGTAAATTATTCTTCCACTGGAAAAATATCCGTGTGGACAAAGAAAAAAATGCGTTGGATGTCACGGTTTGTGTTTCCGCAACCGCCAATGGCGGGGTGGATTTTTCCGGTAATGTGGTCAACCGTTCAGAAAAATATACGGTTTTTTATTTCAATTATCCGCAAATATCCGGTTTGGGAAAGATCAATGGCAATGCAAAAGATGATTTTCTGGCAACTCCCCATTATTTGGGACGTCTGATAAAGAACCCTGCCTCCGGGAAACTACTGAATGGTTCCCGTCTTTTCCGCAGCAACAACTCCGGACACTCGATGCACTTTGATGCTCTTTACAGCACAAGCGGAGATGGTTTGTTCTTTGGCGTTTGGGATCCGGAACAGAATTGCAAACGCTGGGATCTGAATTCATCTGCGATCAGTGGTTTTTCCTGGAGCTGTGTCAATTTGCCGGATAATATGAAAGTTCAGCCTCCGCAAAAATATGAGATCCCTTATCCGATAGAAATCAGAAGTTTTTCCGGTGACTGGTACGATGCTGCCCAAATTTACCGGAGCTGGGCGATCAGACAAAAATGGTGCGGCAAAGGTACTTTGCTTCAGCGGCGGAATAAAGATATTCCGGCATGGTTTCTGGATATGACTTTGTGGCTTCACGTTTCCGTCAACAATCTGCTTTCCGGACAGAAAGAGGATTGCGAAAAATATTTTTCCGACTTCAAAGATCACCGCATCGGTATCTGGCTGACCCACTGGGGATTGGATAACAAGCGTTATGATTTTCCCAACCCCGACCGTTTCCCGCTGACAACTGAAGATAAAAAAGTAATGGATATGCTGCAAAAATCATCTTATCCGGTTTCAGGCTACATCCAGTTGACCGCATGGACCCGTTCAATGCCGAGTTACAAAGCGGCTCCCGGCGTGGAAAAAAATCTGTTGCGCAACTTTTACGGGCAGATACTTTCCTGGGGCGGCAGCGGTTTCCGGCAGGAATCCATGCTGGCATACCCGGGAGATTTGTGGCGGAATGTGTTGACCGGATTCACTGACCGGATGGTCCGTTCAGGTTTTTCTGTGGCATATCTTGATTCAGGAAATCATGGTGGAGCACACTTGAATTTCACCCCCCATTGTACAAATGCTTCCGACGGAGGCTCCGATTATGTGAATAATAACCGCCGGTTGATGACTCAAATCAAACAGAGCGGACGGAAAATAAATCCGGATTTCTGCATCACAACGGAAAGTTTCTGGGAAGGAAATCTTCATTGTCTGGATGCGGTATTGTGTGTCAATTCCCCAAGTGCCTGTCTGGAAGGCGACAGAGTGACTGCAATACCTTTAGCTCCGGCGGTTTATAATGATTATGCCCTCTTGTTTGCCACCCATTACGGCAGAGCAGACTTAACAGGTCAGGCAAGAGGATTGATTGCCAAAACTGCCCAGGCTTTACTCTGGGGGATCATGCCAGGCTGGGAACTGCCTCATGCGATGTACCGCTTCAGCGATCCGGAACGGGTCAGACGCACCAGCAAACAGCGAATGGAAGCATTTGATGCCGGACGCAAATTTTTTGTTTACAGCAAAATGCTCCGTCAGCCGGAAATAGTTGAGGATAACCCGGTTTTAACGATCCCGTGGGGGATCGGCTGGCAGGATCGTGTTTACAGTGTCAAATCACCGGCTGTAATCGCCAGTGCATTTCATGCCCCCGACGGGAGTCTGGGGACAGTGCTGTATAATCTGCATGATAATCCCCTCCATATTTCGGTTAAACTTGATGACCGGGAATATGAGGCGGCAAAAAAGCACTTTGAGGTCATCTATCCGTCAGAGTTGAGCTTTGTCCGCAATAAAAATATTTTGAGTTTAACAGTCCCGGCACAATGTCCGGTAATTATCGAAGGAAGAGGAGAATAAACAGATGAAAGATATTTTTACTACGGTCAAATGCCTGCACCGGTTCCCGCAAAATCCGTTGTTGAGTGCAAATAATATGCCATTTGATGCTTCATTGATCTTCAATGCCGGAGTGACAAAATATCAGGGCAGATATGTGATGCTTTTCCGTAATGATTACGGAGCAAGTGAGGCAGATTTTCTGGCGAGCGGCAAACGCGGAGTTCCTTTCAAGGGGACAAATATCGGTTTTGCCGAAAGTGCCGACGGCATCAATTGGGAAATTCACCCGCAACCGGTATGGGAAATCCATGACGAAGAGATTTTACGGGTCTATGATCCCCGCTTGACGGTGATCGACGGAAAGATCGCAGTCTGCTTCGCAATGGATACCAGACACGGCTTGCGGGGCGGGATCGCCGTTACCGGAGACTTTGAAAAGTTTGAAATAAAATCCCTTTCAGTTCCGGATAACCGCAATATGGTCTTGTTCCCGGAAAAGATCGGCGGCAAATATTTCCGTCTGGAGCGTCCCATGCCGGTTTACAGCCGCAATGGTGCGACAGAACAATTTGATTTATGGTGTTCAACCTCTCCCGATCTGATTTATTGGGGGGAGAGCCGTTTGGTGCTGGGTGCAGAAAATGTGCCGTATGCAGATGCCAAAATAGGTCCCGCCGCTCCACCGGTGAAAACCGGAAAAGGGTGGTTGACTACATTCCATGCAGTGAAATACGCTGATCATGATCTTGAATCGTGGCACTTGAACTGGCGCAAAATTTATTATGCCGGATTGATGCTGCTGGATCTGGATGATCCTTCCAAAGTTATCGGCATTTACGACAAACCTCTGCTTGTTCCGGAAACTGCGTATGAGAAAAATGGGTTCCGCGGAGATGTTATCTTCCCCGGCGGCATGATCCTTGAGGAATCCGGAGAGGTCAAAATTTATTATGGCGCGGCTGACACTGTTGAATGTCTGGCGACCGCCGATGTGAATGAACTGTTGAAACTCGTAGAGTAAAGTACTGCTCAAAATCAGCGAAACTCTCATTCCCCGTCCGGAATCAGACAGTTTTCCGTAAAGTAACACAAAAAAGCCCCGTTTTTCGAGTAAAATGACGAAAAAGGGCGTTTTTCGTTAAAAAAAGCCAAAAAATCACGATTTTTTAAGAAAAAAACTTGATAAATGCCCTTTTGCGTGATATTTTATATGAACATCAATGTTACGGATGGGATTTTTATATCTTCATCACTGTAAAATTGAAGTTGGAGTGCATGGAAAAACGGTGCGTTGCACTTGCGTTTTCATTGACGATGCTGAAAATGAAAACCGGAACACAGCGTATCGCAGAAAACCGGCACTCAAATATGCCGGATCCCGGTCCGGCAGGCGGCAACGTGTTCTATATATAATATAAGGACGTGCGAAAAACCTTGTATTAAGAACGTGCGAAAGCGTTGCTGCCGGAGGTACGGCTCCGTGGGAAGAGAATCGTACACTGTCCGGGAAAAGGTAAAAGAGTCGGGCCGTTGAATACGGCGGAAACGCTCCCGCCGAAACAAACGATACGGCTTGGAGGAAAAAACGAAAGAAAGCAGATTATGGAAGTAAGAGCTTTAACTAAAAACGTCCGGATCTCCCCGGAAAAGGCACGGCACATGTCCCGCCTGATCCAGGGCAAGAGCGTGGTTGAAGCGTTGGC
>JAZSIZ010000128.1:0-14723 GCA_045534015.1 Victivallaceae bacterium
ATGATGCCGACATACACATCCCGTGGCAGTCAAAGATACTTTTATTATTTGTGTTGCAAGGATGCCAAACGAGGCATTGCAGAATGTCCTGTGCATCAAATCCCGGCAGAGGATGTTGAGCGAATTGTAAAACGGCAGTTACAGAAAATGCTTGGGGATCTGACATTGACTTTGCAATTCGCAGAAAAATCCGGACTTTCGCCCCATGAAGTAATAACTTGCTTTAAGGATGAATTCTGGAATGAAATTACTCCCGGAGAATACAACCGTCTTGTCACACTTCTGGTTGATACCGTGACAATATGGGAAGATAAATTGGAAGTCGTGCTGCAGACAGAAAACATAAAATCGATGATGGAGACAATTGTAAATGACCAAGATTGAAATCCTTGAAAATGGCAACGTCAAGTTGACCATTCCAATGTCGTTCCGGCATTGTGCAGGCAGAAAACGGATTATTGTGCCGGATGATTCTGAAAAGTTGGTAGATCCGCTTGTTTTAAATCTCGCAAGAGCCTTCCGCTGGCAGGAACTTATTGACTCCGGAACATACAGTAACGCCATAGAACTGGCAAGGGCGGTAGGGAAGGACACCGCCTATGTCGCTCGAACAGTCAGATTGACATTGCTTGCCCCGGAAATCATTCATGCCATTTTGCATGGGACTTTGAAAAAGAGCATTTCAATGGAAACGCTGCGAAAAAGCTGGCCTGAAAATTGGGAAGAGCAAAAGAAATATTTTGGTCTTATCTGAAACTCCTTCATCTCGCGGTCTGGATTCAAATTCCAGACCGCTTTTTTCTTTGCCCGAAAAGCAAAAGTCAGGTGTTGTGGATATTTTTGATTGAAGCAAACTTTTTGAGAAATTTTCAAGGTTCAAGAATGGTCATTTTAAGTGTATTCAACTCGAAACCCCGACTATTGTTTTTGAGGATTTTACGCTCAAAAGTATGATTTTTGAGAATTTTTCCACAGTTTTTTATAAAGGTCTTTGTAAAGGTCGGCTGGGAAATTCTCTGTTTTTTATGGCACAAAACGGAGAATTTGGCTCTATTGCACCGTGTGTTTCTGTAACTCTCTTATCTCTAAATTGTTGCATAAAACAGGGTGCATAAAGGTCGCCGACCTTTGCATAGCAGAGAATTTACAGAGATTTCTATTCAAACACACGCTTTTGAGAGGGGATGCAATTCTCTGTTGGTGGAACTATATCGAAGACAACTTGCTGTAAACCATTGCGGTACAGCCACAAATCACTATAAAAACAAAGAGTTCAATCATACTTGACTGAACTCTTGAGAGATTTTTAATGGTGGGCGGTACGTGACTCGAACACGTGACCTCTGCCGTGTGAAAGCAGCGCTCTAACCAACTGAGCTAACCGCCCATCTAATGATGGGTAATGTTTATAATATAGCCCATATTATAAAAAAATCAAACTGTTTTTTGGATAAAAAATCAATTTTCGTTTAATTTATCGCACATTTCCCGATATTGTTTACGGTAAATTTCCGGGGAGACCCCGAAAATATGTTTGAATCGGCGGCTGAAATGATAGCGGTCAACATATCCGAAATTGATAGCAGTCTGGGTGACGGAGAGGTTTTCTGCGATAAGGGAGTGTGCAGCCTGATGGAGTTTGAATGATTCGATGTAGTTTTTTGGCAGCAGTCCGGTGTATTTGAGAAATTCCCGTCGGAGTTTAGCCGGTTGAACGCCTCTTAATTCGGCGAGTTCGGTGACGCTCCACCAGTGATTTGCCGGGGCGGAGCGGATAGTTTGGAGCAGGGTTTCCATGGGGTTGGTTTTCCGGTTGTTGTCGATGATTTTCCAGAGGATATTCTGCAATTGAACAGCGGCGTGAAGCCACGCATCTTTACCGGAAGATTTGGTAGTTTCGATGATAGGGAGAAGTTCTCTGATTTTGCCGAGGTGATATTTGCCGGATTTGAGGATTCCGTTTTTGCGCAGGGTATCGGGGATTTTTCCGACAAACCGGATGGAATCTTCAAAATAATATTCATTGCCGTCGGCGCAGTAGTAGTGCCAGTCGCCGGGACAGATGAGGATGCAGTCTCCGGGGGTGATGTCCTGTGTATTCAATCCGATGCGGAGTTTACCTTTGCCGGAAAACATGTGTGACAAACTGTAAAATTCAAAACGGCGGTCGGGTCTGCTGTTGACGTCATTGATTTTTTCGACGAAGCCGATCGTGCCGTCGATGACCCAGAGACCGTATTCTCTTGGGAGGGATGGCATATCGGTGATCAGCCGGTGAAAATTGACATCTGCACTCATTTCGATTTTTTTGTCATCTCTCATGAAACATTTATCCATCCGTTTTCGTTAAAAATATGGTATAATATATGTGGTGCATAATATTTTGTCAAGGCTTTTTTTTGAGCCTGTATAGAAATCTTTGGAAAAGAGGCGTAAAATTGGTTCGTTATCTGACAGTTTTATTGACGGTGTCAATGCTGAATGTGTGTATGGGGGCAGAGAAGATGAGTGTGAATTACAAATTTCAGTCGGTATATTTTGATACCCCTATAGTTAAGGGCAGAGTGCTGGATATTTTTGAGCCGCACCCGGGAGTGGAGCGCAAAGAGAGTGCGTTGTTTATCGTGCATGGCGGCGGCTGGCGCGGCGGCAGCCGTGAAAAATTCCACGAGATCATGGAAAAATTTGTGGAACAGGGCTACACGGTTTGTTCCACGGATTACCGGTTGTATGCCAAAGATGCGTTTGAGCAGATCAGAGATGTGCGTGACGGCTATATGATTTTTGCGGAGTATCTGAAAAGTCAGAACCGTCCGGTGAAAATTTTTGTTTATGGAGAATCTGCCGGAAGTCATCTGGCATCGATGGTGGTTTGTTCTGATCTGGAAATGGTTGACAACTGGGTGAAACCTGCCGGGGGGATTTTCCATGCGACGCCGTGTTCATTTGTTCCGTGGGAAGGGATGATGGATGGAGCGCGGAGTATGATGCGGAGCATTGCCGGAGTTGATTACAAGAGCAATCCTGAAGTTTATGAAAAATTGTCATTGACCAATCACATAAGTAAAGATGATCCGCAGATATTTTTTATGGAAGCGGAGCTGGAACACATGTTTTTCCCGGAATACACGCTCAAAGAAGCGCATAAATTGCAGAAATTCGGAGTTCCGGTGGCGTGGAAGATGTACAGAAATATGGAACACGGCTTTTTCTATACGCTGAACCGTGAGGCGCAGCGCGAGGCATTGCGTGATATAATGTTGTTTATGGATGGAAAACTGGAGCTGAATGTTCCGGAAAAGTGTGTAAGATACCAATTTTAAGTAAGATAGTTTCAACCCAAAACCGAAAGGAGAAAAAAGTTATGAAAACTATCCGCCATGGCGGAGTGAAACATGGGTGTTTCACTCTTATTGAACTTCTCGTTGTAATTGCCATTATTGCCATTCTTGCGGCGATATTGCTCCCGGCACTCAATTCTGCCCGTGAGCGCGGTCGTGCGGCAAGCTGCGTTAACAACATGAAACAGCTCGGTCTTGCACATGTCAGTTACCGCGGTGATTTTGATGGATGGTTCGTGCCTGTTTCCAATGCTGCTTATACAAAAAGCTGGAATGCCAGTAACTGCTGGGGAGAGGTGTTTTACAAAAACAACTATTTGTCAGATACTCACGTTATGTTCTGTGATACGCTGCGCGGTTTGTATACGTCTGTGCAGATGTCAAATGGCGGCGGCAACGACGTCTACAATAACCCCACAGGCGGCAGTTTTCGTGTGCTTGGTTACTCTTACAATGGTGCATTGGGCGGCTTTTCCAGTGGTTATCTGGGCGCAGATGAGATGAAAAAAGAATCCGGTGTCACCAGTCCTTCCGGCAAACCGCTGCTCTGCGAGTCTTATTTTGCGGAAGGCAAAGGTATTTTATCAATGGGCGGTTCGTACGGATTTCACTTTTTCTACGACAGCACTTACAGTGATAACAACTGGGGTAACATTGCCAATCCCCACGGCGGTGCACCGGATTCTGAAAGCGGTGGCAGCGGTAATGTGGCATTTATTGACGGTCATGTTGCTGCTTTCAAAAATGTCAGTACGACGGCACATTTCAAAAATGTCAATTATTTCCTGCCGGGAACAACGGAAAGTGTCAACTGATTTTGCTTGCTGAAGGTTTGTGATAATGAAAAAATTCTGGATGCTCGGTTTATGCTTTGCAACGGCGGCAGCGGTTGCGGCAGAACCGGAAATTTATTTCTCATTCGATAAAAATGCCAATGCCGATGCCGGCGGCGTGAATGGTGTGGTTTCTGCCAAAAGTACGGATAAAACTCCGGAAAAAATGCTTGTTTCCGGATTTTCCGGCAAGGCGTTGAGAATCGGCAACAGTTCGGATAAGCAGGGAAAACAGACCGTTGTTTATACTCCGGAACAGGCTCTTTCCAGCAAAGCCGGAACGGTGTGTTTCTGGATGAAAGCGGAAGATTGGAGTCCGGCAAAGAGCCGTAATTTCCATCACTTTTTCGGGGCGTCGGCAAAGAATGGTGACCGCATCATTGTTTACAAGTACAATGAAAATCCCCGTTTGATCTTCCGTCTGGGCGGTTTGGCAGGCGGCAAACCCTATACCACTGCGGCGGCGGATTTTTCCAATTGGGAAACCGGCTCATGGCATCATGTAACTTGTGCATGGGATGAAAAGGTGCTGGAGCTTTATTTTGACGGCAAACAGGTTGCTCAATCCCCCCGCAAAAATCCGCCCGTCAGTGATTTTGTCAATTTCCGTTTCGGGGAATACTGGAGCGGCGATCCGGGGAATACGCTTCTGGATGAGGTGAAAATTTTCAGAAAAAAACTTTCTTCTGCTGAAATAGAGGAGGTTTTTGCTGCGAAAAATGCCCCGGCAAAAGTCGAGGCAGCGGAAAAATCATCCAATGAGGCGGAACCGGAGATATATTTTTCATTTGACAAATCTTCCCGTGCCGATTTCGGCGGTGTGCCATTTGGCGGCAATGATGTTGCCGGAGTGGGGGATGAATTGGGTGTCTTTGGAGTGCTTTCCAAACAGAGCAGTGACAAAACTGCCGATAAAATGCTTGGTACCGGACTTTCCGGTAAAGCTTTGAGAATCGGCAACAGTTCCGATAAAAAAGGTAAACAGACCATTGTTTACACTCCGAAACCGGCATTATCCAGCAAAGCCGGTACAGTGAGTTTCTGGATGAAAGCGGAAGATTGGAGTCCGGCAAAAAGTCGTAACTTCCACCACTTTTTCGGGGCTGCGGCAAAGAGCGGTGAACGCATTATTATTTATAAGTATAATGAAAATTCCCGTCTGGTATTCCGTCTTGGCGGTCTGGCAGGCGGCAAACCCTATACCACTGCGGCAGCGGATTTTTCCAAATGGGAAACCGGCTCATGGCATCATGTAACTTGCGCATGGGATGAAAATATCCTTGAGCTTTACTTTGATGGCGAGAAAGTTGCCCAATCTCCCCGCAAAAATCCTCCGGCAGATGACTTTATCAACTTCCGTTTCGGTGAATACTGGGGCGGAGATCCGGGCAATACGCTTCTGGATGAGGTGAAAATTTTCAAAAAGAAACTCAATGAATCCGAGGTAAAGGCGGAGTATATGAAAAACTCCGCCAAAGCGGTTTCCGGTTCTGCTCCGGTAGTGCTGGGAGTTCCCCGTAAAAGTGCCACCCCCGACGGGGTGGTCACACCGGGTGAATACAGCATCGGTATTTCCGGTATGAATAACTCCATGAATGCCCCGGTGCAGTTTTCAGAGAAACAGTCAAGTTGTTTTCTTGCGTGGGACAGCGACAATATCTACGCGGCAATCGTTTCACCGGCGGAAAAACCATTGAAAATAAGTCAATCGGGGGTTGACAGTGAAGTCTGGCTCGATGATGCAGTCGAGCTTTTTTTTGCCGAAATTCCGGGAAACAAAGCATTTTATCAGCTGATTTTCAATGGTAAAGATGGTATTTACGATGCGAAAGACCGGGCTCCGGCATGGAACTTGACCGGGGCAAAGTGGAAATCGCAGGTCATTGACGGGAAATGGCACTTTGAAGTGGCGATCCCGTGGAAAAACTTCGGATTCACTCCGCAACCGGGGGCAGGATTCCGCATGAATTTCTGCCGTGAATACAAAGAGGGCAACAAGTGGACTTCTCTTGCGCCCGGAGATTATTTTGCCGTGCCCAATTACGCTATGGTAAAACTGCTCCCTGCGGAAGCTCCGGTGGTGATGCTCGATGAATTCACCGGTTTGTATGATGGTGATTTGAAAAGCACTTTGAGTGTGAACAGCAAAAGCGCAGATGAAATCAGTGCGAAAATCTTTATTAAAGCGGCGGTTTTCCCCTTTAATTTTGAAGAAAAATTCACCGTAGTTCCCGGCAGAGCAAGAGTATTCAAACTGGATGGCAAAGCTCCGGAAAGCGGCAATGTGGATATTACCGTCAATTCCGGCAAATATGGTATCCTTTACCGGAACACATTGACCTATAAGAATCTGCTTCCGGTGCGGTTGAGCTGTATTTATACTGACATTCCCACGCAGATGCTGATCATGGAAATGGAAAATCTCCGTCTGCAAAGCGGCAGAAATACCATCCGGGTGATCATGAAAGATGCTGATGGTAAAGTCGCGTATGACCGTACTGCGGCGATCAATGATATGGTGGTGAAAGATCCGGTGAAATTTCCGGTTTCCGCACTGCCCGACGGTGAATATACTTTACATTACTCCATTTTTGATGCTTCCGGCAAACAGCTGGCTGCCGATTTTGAAGGCTATGCCAAATATCCGGCTAAAAGACCCTGGAGCGATACACAGTACGGTTTGGCGGATATGGTTCCGCCGCCGTGGAGTGCGCCGGTTTCCGATGCCGGAAAATTCATCTGTTGGGGCAGGAAGATGAAATTCGGCAAAGGGATGATCTCATCGATCGTTTCGCAGGATCGTGAGTTGCTTTCTGCTCCGGTGACGATGCGTTTCAATGGCAGAGTGCTGGATTTCACCGCTTCTGTTGCAGAAAAGAAAAATAACAGCACCACTTACAAATTCACTCCGGTGGACAAATCAGTCGGTCTGGAAGTTATGATGACCGCCGAGTTTGACGGTTTGATGTGGTTCACCGTGATCATGCGTCCGGGGGTGAAAGTCAATGATCTGGCTTTGATCGTGCCGCTTGACCGCCGGAATGTCACCGGTTTTGATGATAATGCCGACATTGTGAAAAAAATCGATCTGCTCCGGGCGGGCAACGGCAGTTTTTTCATCGATCCGGTAGTCAAACCTTTCTTCTGGTGCGGCGGCGATGATGTCGGTATCATGGGGGGAACATCTGACCGTCACGGCTGGTATCTGAAAAATAAACCCCGGGGAATGAAAGTCACCCATGATGATAAAAGTGTAACTGTAGCACTGAATTTTATCGATACTCCGCTTACCGTAAATAAAGAAAGAAAGTTGGAGTTTTATCTCCAGCCGACTCCGGTGAAGCCGAAAAATATGCGTATGCGCGGATTGCGTCAGCATGACAATATGATCGCATGGGGCGAATATGTCACCTTGTATTTCGGTCATAAACGTCCCGGGAAATACAGTATGCGCCATATCGAGTACTTCCGTGACCAGCAGGAAAATCACGGACAGGCGGTATTTTATTACAATGCGCCCAAGGGGGCTTCTCCGGTATCTCCGGAGTGGAACTACTTCGGTAAATTGTGGCACTGTGCGCCGCCGAATCTGGGCGAGTATATGCGTGATGCCCAGACACCGAACCGGAAAGCCAGAAATATGTATCTTTCCACCTGGGGATGTATGAATTGCCGTGATTTCTTTGAATTCAAGCTGGACTCTATTGCCGGATTTACCAATGAACCGGAATTCAAAGTGAAAAATCTCTATTTTGACCTTTGCTGGCCCCGCTTCTGCAACAATCCGGAACACGGCTGCAGCTGGACGGATGAATTCGGTTATCAGCACCGTGACAGCGACTTGAAAGCGTTGCGGGAATTTATGAAACGGCTCTATATCAATTTAAAGCTCAAAGATAAAGACGGACTTTTCCGCGGTCACACCATCAGTACCCGTCTGCCGTCGGATGCGTTTTTCGACAGCATGGTGCTTGGAGAATTGTACGACCGCCACATTGTCAACAAAGTCAGTTACTTTGATGTGCTTTATCCGGATTTGATACGGGTGGGGTATGCTTCAAGAAATGCGGAAATGCCGACAGCATTCATTCCGCAGTTTGCCCGTGCGCTGATGCTTTTTGCTCCGGATAAATACAAGAAACTTGATCCCAAAGAGCCGGAACTTGACCGGGCGATCTGCCATTATCTGGGCTACATGCTGGTTCACGATCTGGGCAGCAGTCCGACTCCGAAAGATTCCCGGATGAAAGAATTTTATGCGGTGCGTGACCGGTTGGCGGGCAGGGATGGGGATTATACATTCTATCCCTACTGGAAAAATGATTCTCCGGTTCAGCCCAATTTCGCCCATCCCCGCCGCATGGTCAGTGCTTTCGGTGTGCCGGGAAAAGTGAGTGTGGTCATGCTCAACGACACCGATGAAACGACGACCTTTGATTTGACACTTGACTGCAAAAAACTGGGAATTCCAGCCGATCGTGAAGGGGTGGAACTTTTCAGCGGAGCCAAAGTGAAGCTGGTCAACGGCAAACTTTCCATTTCCGCCGGAGCGCGCGGCGTGAAAGCGGTCGTTTTTGACTGATTTGCAATAATGGTGAACCGGTGGTATATTTTCTGCCGGTTCTTTTTTTTATGGAGTAAAAAAACATGAAATTACAGTTTATCGGCACCGGGGCGGCAGATTTTGACTGGTCGCGTTACGGAGAAAAAGGTATACTTGGCAGTTGTGCAACGCTGATTGATGATCATATTCTGCTGGATTGCGGTACGACGGCGGCAAAAGCTCTGGAGCGTTTCAATATTGATCCGGAAAAGATTACTGATGTGGTGATCACGCACAATCACAGTGATCACTTTGATCCGGAAGTATTGAAAATGCTGGCAGATGGAAGAAAGCTCCGGCTTTATGCTTCGGAAGAAGTGTGCGGCAAAGTTTGTGATTTCTGTGAAACATTTCCGGTGCATCATGGAAAAATTTTTATGGTCGGCGATTACAGATTCACCGCTTTGCCTGCCGATCATCCGGTGGAAGATCCGGCAGAAGAAACGTTTCTTTACGTAATTGAACACGATTGCAAAACTCTGCTTTACGCTCTGGATACTGCAAATATCACCGGAGCCGCATTGAATCTTATCGGGGATCGCTTTTTTGACGGGATCGTCTGGGATGCAACATGCGCCAACGATGCAAATTTGTGGATGGATTTTTACCATTCCAATCCGGTGGCGTTCCGGAAAATCCGCAAATCTTTTACCGTGCTGGGAAAAATGAAAAGTTCCTGCAAGGTGATCTTTTCGCACCGGGCAAGGCAATTTTGGCCCTCCGATCCGGTAAAAGTTGCCGCAATTGCAGAAAAAGAAGATGCATTGATTCCTGCAGATGGTGAAATTGTGAAGCTTTGATTTTTTTGTCATTCAAATTGAGCTTTTTATCCATCCGATTTCTTCGTTTGTGTTGTATAATAAATACCGGAACCACAAGGTGTGGAAATATTAAAAAAAGGAAAAAGGTGTTATGAAAAAGCTTTGCCATGGCAGAGTAAAGCAAGGATGCTTTACTCTGCCATGGCAGAGTAAAGCAAGGATGCTTTACTCTTATTGAACTTCTCGTTGTAATTGCTATTATTGCGATTCTTGCGGCGATTTTGCTGCCTGCTTTGAACTCCGCAAGGGAACGGGGCAGATCTTCTGCGTGCATAAACAACCTTAAACAAATGGGGTATCTGGTCAGCAGTTATGTCGATGCTTATGACGGGACTTATCCGCTTGCCAATTTTTCCTGGGATGGCAGCAACTGGTATGCCTGGACGCAGCAGCTGAAAGTTTTTGACGGGACCTATGAAAGTCTGGCTGTTGCCAAAAATAATCACACTCCCGGCGGAATGAATAATACCATGTACTGGACTCATGTTACCAAATGGCAGCAGTTCCAGTGTCCGTCCCAGCCGAATATCTGGAGCGGAGTGACTTCCGGCAATAATGAAAGATGTGACAGTTATGTGGTCAATAAAGCGGTTTTCGGCTATTTGGATGGCTCCACATGGAAAAAACCGATGAAAGACGGAAAGTTTGAAAATATGTCGGGAAGTGCAGTTTTCTGGGATGCCCGCATTTTGGAACAGGGGGTGACCAGTCACTCCTCGGCATGGAATCAGAACGAAGTGAAACTCGACAGTTCCAATACCAATATCCGTGTCGGCTTTATCCACAATAATTCTGCCAATATTCTTTTTGCCGATGGTCATGTGGCTTCCGAACAAAAAGCCGATGACGGTTATCTTGATATAGCTGCCGATGCAGAACACCCGATTCGCGGGAAATCCGGCAGTAATGTGTTTCTGGTCAAATAACTGATGGAGAATAAAATGAAAAAATTATTTCTTTTGCTGGCAGGAATTTGTTTTTGTGCCGGAGCAGTCGAACCGGATATAACTTTTTCCTTCGATGAATCTGTCAACCATGACAAACCTTTTGTTATGCTCAACGGCAAACGTCAGGTTTCGATGAAAGCTGTTATACCCAATAATGTTATTGATAAAAACAATCTGCTCGTTCCGGGAAAATTCGGGAAAGCTCTGCATACCGGATCTCTTGCCGGTAAAAATGGTTTTGACCGGGTGATGTATTTCTGGGGCAATGGATTGGTTTCCGGCGCGCAAGGGGCGGTCAGCTTCTGGGTGAATCCGGTTGATTGGACGCCAGCCAACCGTAAAAATCATGTGCTTATCCGTCTGCATACGCTTGACAAGGGCAGGGAAAAAGATTCGATTGTGATCGTTGCCCGCAATCAGAATAACGAAACCAAAGTACGTATGCTTTACGGCATTGTCGAAGGCGGAAATAACTTCAAAACCCTCGCGGTCGGCAAGCCGGTCTGGCAGAAAAATGTATGGCATCATGTCGTTGCGACCTGGGGCAATGGAAAAATGTATCTTTATATTGACGGTGAATACGCCGGAGAATGTGCCATAACAGCTTATACCGGAGTTTATAATATGCTTTCCTGCGGACAGCAGTGGGATGCAAATCCCGGCAGTACATTGCTGGATGAGGTCCGTATTTTCCGGAAAATGCTCAATGATAAAGAGGTCAAAGCTGAATTTCAGCGGCAGGGCGTTTCAGCCGGAAAGGAAGAATCTGCCCGCCCTTTTGATTTTGCCCTGACTGAAAGACAGCCGCAAACAGACGGGATGATTCAGTCAGGGGAATATGCCGCCGGTTTTGCTTTAATGAGCGAGGGCGGCAAAAGGATGAAAAACGGTACTTACGCTGAATATCAGCCGCGCTGTTATTTTTCTTACGATAAAGACAATCTTTATATAGCCATGGATTCCCGGGGGGATGATCTGCGTGCCACGATCACCACGCCGGATGGCAATGTGTGGGAGGATGACTGCATAGATTTTTATTTTTCCGCCGACGGCAGGGCGGATAATATGTTTCACTTTATAATCAATTCAGCCGGAGTTGTTTACGATTCACAGTTGCAAAATGGTGTGGAAAAGAAACAATGGCAGAGCCGTGGTGTTGTCATCAGAAACCGGATCTCCGGCGGAAGATGGATCTTTGAAGCGGCAGTACCATGGTATAATTTCGGTTTTGTTCCCCAAAAAGGTAAAAGTTTCTGTTTCAATATCTGCCGTTCTTTCCGCGGTATGCCGCAGCTGCTTAAGACCGATGATCTGGGAAAGCAGAAAGTTCCGGAAAAAGCGAAGTTGCGCAGTTGTACGGTATCATTGGCTCCCGGCGCGATGAGTGATGTGCGGCATTTTGCCTGTGCCGGACTTGTGTCAGGAGTTCCGGCATTTGAAATATCTCCATTCGGTGAATTATCCTGTCAGGGCAGTTTTGCTTCAAAGGTTTATTTTTATCCATCGGCAGATGACCGGGTGACGGCTTCTGTTTCAGCCGGAGGCTTGGAAAGTAATTGCTGTAAACGTGAAACTGAATTGCGCGGCACTGCTCCGTCAGAGGTGATCCTTTCCGGAAAATGGGCATCAGAGGGAACTTTGAATGTGGAACTTGTTTCTGAAAAATCCGGTAAACTTTTCAGCGGCAAAGTGGCTTACAAAGAACCGAATATGGTTCGATTCAAATCTTTCAGGGCAGTTCCTGAAAAGATGCAGCTGCTTGTTGTCGCTGCCGGTGGAGATGATTCCGGACGCAAATGTACAGTTTCCGTGCGCATGAAAGATTGGAAAAGCGGCAAATTTGTCTATGAAAAAAAGCAGCAGTTCCAAATCCGCCGTGGTGATATTGAATTGTTTTTTGATATAGCACAGCTGCCGCCGGGTTTATTTGACATGCATTATGAGTTTGCCGATGAATCCGGAAAAACAATTATTCAGGATTACGAATATTTTGCCAAACCGGATGGCAAAGCCCCCTGGGAGGGAACTGTTGCCGGAGCCGGTGATATTGTACCGGTGCCGTGGATGCCTGTTATTGCCAATGACCGGCTTTTTGCCTGCTGGGGCAGGGCGTATATGTTTGATGCTGACGGTATGATAACTTCCATTACCAGTCAGAATAAGGAATTGCTTTACCGCCCGGTAACGTTGCTGCTCAACGGCAAAAAAGTGCAGTTTTCAGTAAAGCTGCTGCAGGCAGGTAAATCTTTTGCCGATTACCGGTTGACCGCATCGGGAAATATTCCGTTGACGGTGGATATTCATGCGGAGTTTGACGGATTTCTGTGGTTCACAGTGAATGTGGGAAAAGCCGGAAGCAAGGTGGATTCTCTTGTTCTTGAAATTCCCATGAACCGGAAAAATGCTTCAACTTTTGACGATTGCTCATCCATCTATGAAAAGATTGATTTTTCATCATATCAGAATAAGATTATTTTCAATGATCCGACCAAAAAGCCCTATTTCTGGTGCGGCAATGCCGAAGTCGGCTTGATGGGAGGGGTCGACAGTTGCCGGGGATGGTATTTCCGGGACAAGGCAAAGGGGTATAAATTAAGTATTTCCCCGCAGGAAGCGGTGATTTCCATGCAGTTGATCGATACACCGGTCAAATTGAATGAGACAAGAAAAATAGAGTTTTATCTCCATGCCACCCCGACCAAAGCCAAATCGCAGGAAGCCGCTTCATTGTTTCCGGAGCAGTATCACAACAACTGGTACGCTACGAGATTTTATGAGTGGAAAGCTGAAGGTGTGGTTCAGGAAAATACCATGAAGCGTTTTCTGCCCAAGCGTGACGGTATCGAAAATTGCCATGCTTTCTATTATTACGGCACCAAAGGGTGTTCCCCGCATTTCCCGTGGTGGGCATGGTTCGGCAATGAGTGGAATATGGTCGGTGATCCGACCCGCTTCAATCAGGATTCTGTGATAGATTCCCGGCGTCAGCGTGATTATGCCATCTGGACCATGACTTGCATGAACAGCCGCAGTTTTCTGGAACATAAAATAGATATGGTTCAGTGGCATTTGAGCGTCGATCGTTACAAGGTGTATGATTTGTACTTTGATCTGGCATGGCCGATGCCGTGTTACAATGCAGTTCACGGCTGTCGCTGGGTGGATGAATTCGGTTATATCCACTACGACCGTGACATGAAAACGCTGCGTGAATTTCACAAGCGGGCATATATTCTGATGAAGCAGAAAAATCCGTCATCTTTGATGAAAGGTCATATCCGTTTCACCCGGTTGCCGTCGGATGTATTTTTCGATGTTCTGCTGGTCGGCGAGGGATATGAGGGGCAGGTTGCGGAAAAGCACAACTATTACGGGGTGCTTGATCCGGCAGTCTTGCGGATCCTTTACGGCTATCGGACCAATGAATACACGATTGAATTGGGGCCGATCCAGATTTTCCGGACTATTTTCATGTTCAGTCCGGAGTTGTTGAAAAAATTTGATCCGGCAGAGCCGGCAATTGACCGGGCGCACCGTCACTTTTATGCTTATGCCAAATGTTTCAATTTTGCGGTTAAAAGTTCCAGACCGGAAAAAGAGCCGCAATTGGATTTTGCCAATACTGAATTCAGAAAGCTTGGCAGAAATCCACGGTTTTATCCCCATTGGGAACCGGAATGCGGTATCAGAGCCGCTGATGGAGCGTCTGATTTTATTTATGCTGCGTATACCGGAAATAACCGGGTGATGATCATTCTGCTCAATGACAGTGATAAAACGGTGACGCAAAAGGTTTTGATCGATCCGGACAAACTGACATTGCCGCAGTTGAGCGGCGTTGATATATTCAATAAGCAGCAATTTAAAGTCGTGAATAATTGTCTGACTGTGGAATTGCCGCCGAGGGAATCCAGATTCATTCTTTTTTGAAACGAACCGGGTAATACCGCGATCAGGCTGCCGTAAAACTTTTATAAGTTGGTAATGTCCCGAATTTTGTGAAACTGAAATATAAATTTGCAAAAAACATAATTTCCAATGTATGAAACATATCACACAAGCAGCGATTTGTCAACTGTCAAATCACGGTTTGTTTTCTATCGGTGGATGCAGCGTGCGACAATGTCGGGTTTTGCGACGAGTACGCAGAGGGAGTATACGACTGTAT
Organism: Victivallaceae bacterium; assembly: GCA_045534015.1. GTDB lineage: Bacteria > Verrucomicrobiota > Lentisphaeria > Victivallales > Victivallaceae > UBA1784. Next base: position 14,714 of record JAZSIZ010000128.1, read on the forward strand.
TCGACCTCTG
>JAZSIZ010000072.1:0-69263 GCA_045534015.1 Victivallaceae bacterium
GGTCATAATGCCATCGCCGCCGGATTTCAGCTGCCGGACAAGCGGACGGACTTCTTTCCCAACTGCGTCTTCCCGGAATCACTGCTCAACTCATCCTTTGACTGGAACGGCGCCCGTGAACCCTACATCCTCGCTACCGAAAACGATGTTCTCAACGGTGTCAGTATGCTCTTTATGAAGCTGTTGACCAACCGCGCCCAGATGTTCGCGGATGTCCGCACCTACTGGAGCGGCGATGCTGTCAAACGGGTCACAGGTTACGAAATCGAAGGAAAAGCAAAAGAGGCGGATGGCTTCATCCACCTGATCAACTCCGGAGCCTGCTGTCTTGATGCCAACGGCTGTGCAAAAGATGCCAACGGCAACAGCGTTATCAAACCGTGGTATGAGGTCACTGAAGCTGATCAGAAAGCAATTCTGGAAAATTCCACATGGAACTACGCTGACCTCGGGTATTTCCGCGGCGGCGGTTACTCATCCCGTTTTGTCACCAAAGCAGAAATGCCGATGACCATGATCCGGCTCAACCTGATAAAAGGTCTCGGACCGGTGGTTCAAATCGCCGAGGGATGGTCGGTAGCATTGCCGGATGAAGTAACTGATACGCTCTGGAAACGGACTGATTACACCTGGCCTTGCACATGGTTCACGCCGAGAATAACCGGCAAAGGTGCTTTCAAAACAGCGTATGATGTAATGAACAACTGGGGGGCTAACCATGGTGCGATCTCCTATGGTCACATCGGAGCCGATGTGATCACACTCTGCTCAATTCTGCGCATCCCCGTTTGCATGCACAACGTACCGGAAGATCAGATATTCCGTCCGGCGGCATGGAATGCTTTCGGTATGGATCAGGAGGGAGCTGATTACCGGGCCTGTGCCAATTTCGGACCGCGTTACAATTAAAAGACGCTCAAATACCGTCAACCGGAAAGATTTGATCTTTCCGGTTTTTTTATCAACAAAAAGCAAGTATTTCACCAAGTTTTTTCCAATATCTTATCACAATTTATCATTCTTCATAATTGCATATTGAATGCATAGAGTAATAACGGCATAACAAATTTATAACCATAATATTATTCTTTTTTCAAGCACTCATCAGACGCAATAAGACAAGCAATACAAAATGACATTATTTCAATAAATCAGAAAACATCTGATTTTAATTTTAACCGGCAACGCTGCATTTAATACCAACTTCGATGCAATTTCATCAATTGCAGCAAACAATCGGACAGCTGATTCAATCCATATCAGCAAAAAAACAGCAGATTATTATCAATAACAGCCTTGATATAGTCACCGGCAAGATATATATTATATATTAAAAATTGAAGATCGCTTATTGTACGCATGTAAAACCGGGGGGAGATTAACATGGGTGCGGGGAATTTTTACGATGAAATACAGAATATCATCCGGGAATCCGGAATAAGGCAAAACATTATCGCACAGGCGATGGATATGTCTCCGGCAGCTTTGTCACAGATCATGCATGGATTACAGCGGCCGACCATCAGTCAATTGTGTTCTCTGCTGGATTTGCTGTGTGTACCCTATCACCAGCAGGGATATATAGTGAACTTGCTGATCGAAGCAAAGAAAGAAGCAGGTGAATTTGACAGTGAAGAATTTGAAATGTATGAAAAGGAACTGGCTGTAGATTCAGATCCCCGTGCAGACATTGGTACTTTTGACACATTTTACACGGGAGAAGATCAGGTACACAGTCTTTTTCAGGAAACTCCGCTGAATGCGGCACCGGTAGTCCACCTGGCATCTCTGTTGGATTATGACGGCAAAACAAGCATTTCTGACTTTGCATTTGCCAGATTGCATGACACGATCGTCAGAGATTACGGTTCTCTCGGTCAGCCGGTGGTGATAAAAACCTGCGGTAACATGATAGGATTGAATTATTCCGGAATGGTTCAGGTGGTCATCTGCGACACGATGGTGGAAAACTTAAGCAACCTGACTCTTCAGTGCTACCGGAATAAAACTTTTCATCTGGTGATCCATGATAAAGAACGTGCAAGCGGATTGAATGACATCATTACACCGCCTCCGGCTAAAGCCGTTGCGAGATGGAGTTTTCCTGTTCTTGAATTGATAATCATTCCGCTGCCGTCAGCAAACGGAATACATGGAGATGGAATCTTATGAAATTTTTTTGCGGAATTCTGATTGGTGTTCTGATTGCCGGCATAGCCGGAGCTGCGGTATACTATTTCTGCTTTGTCAAAGAAAATCCGAGACTGCAGGCTCAAGGTGTGCGGCAGATCGAAAAAAATTGGGAACGGACAAAAACAACTGGAGATAAAGCAGTCTACACGCTGAAAACAGTTGCTCCGGAAGAAGAAGAAGGAAACGAAAAACAAAAATGAGTACATGGCTGATAATTATCATCCTTGCTGTTTTGCAGGGAGTTGCGGAATTTCTGCCGATCAGTTCGAGCGGACATCTGGCATTACTGGGAAACTTGTGCGGAGTACCTACCGATGAGGGAGCGGCATTGAGCATCGTGCTGCATGCCGGTTCTTTGCTGGCGATCATCGCATTTTACTTCAAAACGCTGACCGGATTTTTCAAAAAAGATCAACTGCATCTGCTCGGCATGGTGATACTCGGTTCCATTCCGGCTGGAATTGCCGGTATTGCTCTCAAAAAAACCGGAATGATCGAAATGTTCTTCGGCGACATGCTCTCTGTTGCCATGGGATTTCTGATCACCGCCTCGATTTTGCGCCTGACCGGAAAAGAAAAACTCCGTGCAAAATGCGATACTGACCTGAATCAGATAACTGTCACGCAGGCACTGAAAATCGGTGTTGTCCAGGCTTTGGCGATCATCCCCGGCATTTCACGCTCCGGATCAACGATTGCAACAGGTTATCTTGCCGGTGTCAAATTTGAAGCGGCGGCAACTTTTTCATTTCTGCTTGCCCTGCCCGCCATTGCCGGAGCTACTTTGCTGGAAATAATCGATTTGAGCAAAAATGGGTTTCAGCTTGGAAATTTCGATGTATTCCAATTGGCAACTGCCTTCATCATATCGGCGGTCGTCAGTTTTGCGTCGCTGTATCTTCTGGTAAAGTTGATACGCAAACGCAAACTGGAATATTTCTCATGGTACATGTTCGTTATCGGTGCTGCTGTCATGGCATGGCAGATCATTTCAATAAGCAAAGGTTAAGCTGTTTATGAAAAAGATTTTCTTTATCGGCAGCGGCAAAATGGCAACTGCAATTGCAGGAGGTCTGGTTTCTGCAAAAACCTTTCCGGTATCAGAAATAGGTGCTTTTGATCCGGATAAAAATGCCGCTGAAGCATTTTATCAGACAACCGGAATCGGGGTGGAAACAGATTCTCCGGCAACCGGTATTTCCAGGGCTGAAATCATCCTGGTCGCAGTTAAACCGCAAATCATCGCTTCCGCGCTCAAACCTTATCAGGAACTTCTGAAAGGAAAACTGATCATTTCCATCGCGGCAGGAATTTCCATTGCAGCATTGCAGGAAATCACCGGATGCCAGCGGATAATAAGAGTGATGCCCAATACCCCTGCTCTGGTAAAAATGGGGGCTTCCGGTTATGCTCTTTCTCCTGATTGCACGGGCAAAGATGAAGCTGTTGCACAAACGATTCTGTCTTCGATCGGTATTGCACTGAAACAGAAAGAGAGTGATCTGGATGCTGTAACAGCACTTTCCGGCAGTGGTCCGGCTTACGTTTTTGAATTCATTCAGGCATTGGCTGACGGCGGAGTTGCCGAAGGTTTGACCAGAGATACAGCTTTGATGCTGGCAGTGCAAACTGTTGCCGGTGCGGCGGAAATGGTAAGACAAACCGGGGAACATCCGGCAGTATTGAAAGACAAAGTCACCAGTCCGGCAGGAACCACAAGCCGGGCTTTGGAAGAATTGGCAACGCGTGGTTTCAGCGGAACCGTGATCAAAGCTGTACGTGCAGCCGCCACACGTTCCAGAGAACTGGGGAACAAGTAAAAGATGAAAAACATTCCTATTCCAACTGGTTCCCTCTCGGTGGTGATGCCTGTTTACAACGAAGAAGCAACCATCTGCCAAATCGTAAATATGGTTCTTGAACGCCCGGAAGTCGGCGAACTGCTGATCATAGATGATGCTTCAAAAGACAAGAGCTGGGAACAGCTGCAGAATTTCAAAAATGACCCGCGCGTAAAGTTACTGAAGCAGGAGATAAATCACGGGAAAGGCGCGGCGATCATCCGCGGATTTGCCGCCGCCACCAAAGATTATGTCATTATTCAGGATGCCGATTTCGAGTACACTCCTGAAGATTATCCGCAGGTGATCCAGCCTCTGGTCAACGGCAAAGCCGACGTGGTTTACGGAGCCAGATTTATGAACTCCCCCGGTCAGGTGAGATATTTCCGGCATGAGATGGGAAATAAATTTCTCACCTTCCTTTCCAACTTTTTTTCCGATATCCATCTTTCCGACATGGAAACCTGCTACAAAGCATTCCGCAGAGAAGTGATCCAGAACCTCAAGCTCACTTCGGAACGCTTCGGCATTGAAGTTGAAATGACCGCAAAACTTGCCCGTTCCCGGCAGTTGCGGATTTGGGAAGTCCCCATATCTTATCAGCCGCGCCGTTACGATGAAGGTAAAAAAATCGGTTGGAAAGACGGCTTGGCAGCCTTGTGGCACATTATCCGCTTCAATTGTTTTTCCAGCGATGTAAAAAGTTTCAACCGCCCATGGAGTGAAGTATTGAAAAAACCGTCGCAGAAACCTTGATAAATCAGTAAATCTGCGCTATTTTATGTGAATGTCAATTTTTTTGAAACAACCCTAATTCATAAATGAAAGGAAAAAGAAAAATGAGCAAAATCTCTCCGTTGCAGCAGGCGCGTGCCGCCTATGCCCCGAAACTCCCCGCCGCATTGCAGAATGGCGCAGCCGTCTGCGTTCAGGAAGGTGGTGCAACCACCGCTGTTGCCGATGTGGAAAAAATCCAGGCTCTCTTCAAAAGCACTTTCGGCAGTCCGGTACTGACCTTTGCCCCCGGTGCCGGTGAGAAAAAAGCCGCCATCAATGTGGGTGTGATCCTTTCCGGCGGTCAGGCTCCCGGTGGTCATAACGTTATCGCCGGTCTTTTTGACGGTTTGAAATCCCTCAATGCCGACAGCCGTCTTTTCGGCTTCCTCAAAGGACCTGACGGTCTGGTCAAAGGCGAAAGCATGGAATTGACTGCAGAGATCATCGATGCCTACCGTAACACCGGCGGATTCGATATGATCGGTTCCGGCAGAACCAAACTGGAAACTGAAGAACAGTTTGAAGCTGCCAAAAAGAATTGCAATGCGCTGAATATCACCGCGCTGGTCATCATCGGTGGTGACGACTCCAACACCAACGCCTGCGTGCTGGCTGAATATTTCAAAAGCAACGATGCCGGAATCCAGGTCATCGGCTGTCCCAAAACCATCGATGGCGACCTCAAAAATGAGTGGATCGAAGCCAGCTTCGGTTTTGATACCGCCTGCCGTGTCTACAGCGAATTGATCGGCAACATCGGCAGAGATGCAAACTCCGCAAAAAAATATTGGCACTTCATCAAACTGATGGGACGATCCGCATCTCACATCGCTCTGGAATGCGCCTTGCAGACCCAGCCCAATGCCGCCATCATCTCTGAAGAGGTTGCGGAAAAGAAAATGACCCTCGGTCAGATCGTTGATGACCTTGCCGCCATCGTCGCCGGACGTGCCGCAATGGGCATGAATTTCGGTGTTGCCCTGATCCCCGAAGGTCTGGTCGAATTCATTCCGGAAATCAAAGTCCTGATCGCTGAACTCAACGATCTGCTTGCCGCCAATGCCGAAGCAGTGGAAGCGATGGACAAAAACGAAAAAGTCGCTTTCGCCGCCGGAAAACTTTCCGCGGAATCCGCAAAAGTTTTCGCTTCTCTGCCCGCCGGTATCCAGATGCAGCTGTGCAACGATCGTGATCCCCACGGCAACGTGCAGGTCTCTTTGATCGAAACTGAAAAGATGCTTGCTGAAATGGTCGGAACCAAACTGAAAGCGATGAAAGCTGAAGGTACTTTCAAAGGTAAATTCTCCACCCAAACCCACTTCTTCGGCTATGAAGGCCGCTGTGCAGCTCCTTCCAATTACGATGCTGACTACTGCTACAGCCTGGGTTACAATGCCGCAGCTTTGATCGGTGCCGGACGTACCGGATATATGTCCAGTGTCCGCAACACCATGAAACCTGCTGCCGAATGGATCGCCGGAGGTATTCCGATCACCATGATGCTCAACATGGAACGCCGTCACGGTGCCGACAAACCGGTCATCCGCAAGGCTCTGGTCGAATTGGATGGCGCACCTTTCAAAGAATTCGCCGCCAAACGTGCCGAATGGGCAAAAGAAACCAGTTTTGTCTACCCCGGCCCCATCCAGTACTTCGGACCTTCCAGTGTCTGTGATCTGGTCACCAAGACCCTGACACTGGAAAAAGGCGGTAATATCTGAAATGAGTTCTGAAATCGACATTAAATATGTAGCCGATCTTGCCCGGTTGGAACTTTCTGCAGAGCAGGCAGAAAAACTCCAGAGTGAACTTGCCCGGGTAGTCGAATACATCGCTGAACTCGGCGAAGTCAACGTCGATGGCGTTGAGCCGACTGCTCATGCGGCTCAACTGACCAATGTCTGGCGGGAAGACGAGGCGAAAGCCTCCTTCCCCCGGGATGTGATGCTGGCAAATGCGCCGGGGATCGTCCATGGAGATTTGATCAAAGTCCCACGGGTTCTGCCCAGTGAAGAGGAGTAAGTGCTATGGATTTGAAAAAATCAACAATTCATTCTTTGAGTGACTGTTTGAAAAACGGTACTGTTTCCTCTCTGGAACTCTGTCAGGAATATCTGAAAAACATCGATGCCCGGGATGGGGAGATCGGTGCATTTCTGGAAATCGACCGGGACAACATGCTGGATGCAGCCAAAGCTGCCGATGCCAGACGTGCCGCCGGAAAATCTTTCAGCGATTTTGACGGTATCCCGATCGCAGTAAAGGACAACATCTGTGTCAAAGGCGAAAGATGTTCATGTGCTTCAAAACTGCTTGAACCGGTAAAATCCCCCTATGACGCCACTGCGGTGGAGCTGCTGAAAAAGCAGGGCTTCATTCCTTTCGGCAGATTGAATATGGATGAATTTGCCATGGGGTCAAGTTGTGAAAACAGTGCATTCAAAACTACCAGAAATCCGCTTGACACCGACCGTGTCCCCGGAGGATCTTCCGGCGGTTCAGCGGCATGTGTGGCAGCTGATTTTGCTCCGGCAGCACTTGGTTCTGACACCGGCGGATCAATCCGTCAGCCTGCGGCATTCTGCGGCGTTGTGGGAGTAAAACCGACCTACGGCAGGGTTTCCCGTTACGGTTTGGTGGCATTTGCTTCCAGTCTGGATCAGATAGGTCCTTTGTGCAACGATGCGGAAGATGCGGGAATCATTCTGGATACCATCTCCGGTTTTGATCCTCATGACTCCACCACTCTGCCGAATGCTGCCGGCGGCTACGCAGAAGCGGCACGCAAAGGGGCGGCTTCCGGTTCACTCAAAGGATTGAAATTCGGTCTGCCCAAAGAATATTTTACCGGCGGATTGGATTCCGGCGTGGCAAAAGTGATGGATGAAACTATCGCCAAGGTCAAAGCTCTGGGCGGAGAAATCGTGGATGTAACCTTACCGCACACAAAATATGCTGTGGCTGTTTATTACATTATCGCGACAGCAGAAGCCAGTGCCAACCTCGCCCGCTTCGACGGTATCCGTTATGGAGCGCGCAAAGATGCCAACGGTCTGGTGGACACCTACTACAAATCACGCGGAGCAGGCTTCGGAGATGAAGTGACCCGTCGTATTCTGTTGGGAACGTATGTTCTTTCCAGCGGTTATTATGATGCTTATTATCTGCGGGCACAGCGTGTGCGTACTTTGATCCGCAAGGATTTTGAAGAAGCATTTAAACAGTGCGATCTTCTGTTGACTCCGGTCACGCCGCAGGTGGCATTCAAATTCAATGAAAAAAGCGATCCGCTTCAGATGTATCTTTCCGATATTTTCACCATTGCGCTCAACCTTTCCGGTCATTGCGGGATCAGTATTCCTGCCGGAATCGATGAAGCGACAAAAATGCCGGTGGCGGCGCAGATCATGGCCCCTGCCCTCGGAGAAAAGGTGATGCTGGAAGCGGCAGCAGCTTTCATGAAGTAAGTTATGATAATACTCGGTATAGACCCTGCTATCCGGACTACCGGATACGGTATTATAAAGGCAGATCCATCTGCCGGTGACGGCATGGAGATCATTGATTGCGGAGTGATCTGCAACAAACCCTCCATGCCGCACTCCGAGTGTTTGCGCCGCCTTTACGGCGGTATAGAGGAATTGATTTCTCTTTATTCGCCGGATTGTGCCGTTCTGGAAGAGCCGTTTGTCGGACGTAACGCAAAAACGGCGATCATCCTCGGCATGGCACGGGGCGGCATATTAAGTGCGCTGGCAAACCACAACATTCCGGCATTTGCCTACACTCCGAGCGTGGCAAAACGTGCAGCGACCGGTTCAGGAAGTGCGGAAAAAAGCCGGATCGCATTTCTGCTGGCTGCAGAATTCGGTATTGAAGTGGAAAGGATCCCTCTGGACAGTACCGATGCCATTGCCTTGGCAATGTGTCATATACAGCGGCTGCGTTTTCCAACCCTGAATGGTACAGGGAAAATGCTCTGATGGCAAGTGACTTTCATACTCACAATCAGATGCCGGAAATCCGTGCTTTAATTTCCACCAATCTTTTTATACCCGGGCAATTGACCTCACTGGAAATCCATCCGTGGAAATTACCCGGCAATTTTGATCCGGCAATTCTGCCGGGAACAGAGTTTGCAGAAAAATTTTCCGCCATCGGGGAAATCGGTCTGGACAAATTGCATGGCACTGATTATGATATTCAAAAAAAATATTTCATCGAACTGTTAAAAATTGCCGCGGATTGCCGCAAACCGGTAGTGATCCATGCAGTGCGCTCTTTTCAGGAAATTTTTTCAGTCCTGAAATCATTTGCGCAACTGAAAGTCATGTTTCACGGATTCCGTTCTTCACCGGAAATGCTTGAAGAGTTATGGAAGCGCAATATCACCGTATCATTTCATCCGCAGATAATAAATTCCCCTGCCCTGCTGACGAAGCTGAAAAATCCAGCCGGTGCATTCGGTTTTGAAAGTGACAATGACCGGAATATTTCTGTACCGCAATTACTGACCGGAATAAAAGAGATTTCCGGAATAAATAATATCGAAAAGATGACCGATCAATATTTTGATGATTTTTTGGAGATTTGACCATGGATTTTGCCGATAAAAGATTTTCCCGCACCGATCTGCTCTTTGGAGAAAATACTGCGAACCGCCTTGCGGAAAAACGGGTTTTGATCATCGGAGTCGGCGGGGTCGGCGGTCATGCAGCAGAAAATATTGTCCGTGCCGGAGCAGGTTTCGCAGATTTCATCGATGGCGATACGGTAGATATATCCAATTGCAACCGCCAGATAATCGCCCTGGAATCCACTATCGGCAAAGCCAAAGCGGAAGTTCTTGCCGGACGCTGTCGGGAAATCAATCCGGCAGGCGTTTTCAATGCAGTCAACCGTTTTCTGAAAACCCCGGAGGATATTGCAGAAGTTTTATCCAACGGTTACGATTTTGTGGTGGATGCCATAGATGATGTGCCGGTAAAAGTGGAACTTTTACGGCAGTTGAAAGAACGCAATATTCCGTTTATTTCATCAATGGGTGCCGGAGGAAAAACAGATCCGGCACAAGTAACGATCTCTGATTTGAGTAAAAGCCACGGCTGCCCGCTGGCACGGGTGATGCGGGGAAAATTGAAAGCTCTGCATATTACCAAAGGGGTTCCGGTGGTGTTCTCTCCGGAAATACCGATGCGCAGTTTTGAAAACCGTAAAATCGGCAGTATCAGCTATATGCCAGCCATATTCGGCTGTTTCTGTGCGGCAGCTGCAATAAAGCATCTGACTTCAAAGTGAGGTCATGATCAATCCGGCAATAACCAGTAATATTCCGGTGATTTTGGGAGCGGAACAGGATTCTTTGAGGATGAAGATACCGGCAAGAATACCGATCGGCAGACTCATCTGACGGAATGCCTGAACGAAACTTACGTTGGTGACAAATTTCATTGCCAGAAGCACCAGCACATAAGCGGATGCGCTGAAAACACCGGCGACATATACCGGATAGCTTTTCCATATATGGCACACTTCCTGCCGCTCTTTTTTGCTGCCAAGAACCAATGGAAGCATAAAAACTCCGATCCCGAGCTGTACCATAAATGTATAAAAAATACTCTTGAAAAGCGGACTTCTGCCGCACGGAATCTCCTGAAGAATTCCCATGGTAATACTGTCGCAAATGGTATATCCGGTCGTTCCGATGCCGATCATAATGACCCAGAAAAGAACTTTTGAACAGTATGTTTTCAATTTAAATTCCCGCCAGCAATTCAGCGGCATGATGATACATCCGGCAAAAATAATACACATGCCGGCAAGAGCCAATGCTCCGGGAGTTTTTCCGATTCCGAGCAGAGTCGTGATCGCCGCAATGAGCAGAACCGGCAGAGAACGCCCCAGAGGATAAACCAGAGAAATATCGCCATTGCGATACCCGAATGCAAGGGCGGTCATGTAGAGTACCTCAAAACAACTGCTGATCAGAAAGAAAAGCCAGAAGCGCGGCGGCAGAGCCATAATATCAACTCCGCTGAATACAGCCCCGGCGATCCAGAACACTGCTCCGGCGACACCTGCCAACCAGAAAAAAGCGATGGTCGGACTCTCTTTTTTTCCCAGAAAATTCCATGCGGCATGCATGAAAACAGAAAGAAAAATCAACAGAAATGCAGTTATACTCACAATGATGTTCCTTTTTCAAAAAAAAACGGCTGGATCAATTTGAAATTCCCCGGCACAGTAATAAAAACACAGAGCGTATAAAATACCATAAAAACTGCGTTTTGTCAAGTTTTCCGCAAACATAATAAGATAAATCGACAAAAAAACAGATTTCCCGCATAGAACAATACACTTCTGGCGATACAGATTTTTTATATTGAAAAACTGTATTGCTGTGCTATATTAATAAAAATATTGTATTTATGGTAAATCCGGTCAGAATTTCCGGAGTATACAGAAAAATTGCAAAAAAAATGATCTATCCGACAACTCACAAATCCCTGCTGGAAAGAATCCGTTGCGGCGATGATGTATCGTGGCAGGAATTTTACAACAAATATGCCCCGATCATCCGTTTCACCGGAAAACTTTATAATTTCAACGATACAGAGTGCGATGATCTGGTACAGAATGTGATGGTCAAATTTTTTGATCACTCCAAAAAATTTGTATACCGGGAAAATCAGGTAAAATTCCGCTCTTATTTTTCCAGAATAATCCGCAGTCAGGCTGTGGATCATATCCGGCGCAACCGGCATAATGACCGGTATATGCCGGATGATCAGGTCTGCGATCCTTTCGCCGGAATATTTCTGGAGGAGTGGAAAAAAATCGTCATCGATGAAGCAATCGATGAAATGCGCACCAGACTGGATGTAAAAACATTTCAGGCATTTGAATTATACGCCTGGCAGAAGCGTGATATAAATGAGGTGGCAAAAGTGCTGAATATGAGTAAAGATCAGCTGTATGCCGCCAAAAGCCGGGGATTGAAGATGCTCAAAGAGATCATCAGCCGCCGCAATCAGGAAGACGGGGAGTTAGACATTGAAATACAAGAGCGGTGATTTTCTTGATTCTTTTGAATTACTCAACAAGTGCGGTTCCGGCAGTTACGGCACGGTATTCCTTGCCCGTAACATCATCAGCGAAAAGCGGTTTGCCATAAAAATCCTGCCGCAAAACAGCACATTATCTGTCAAAGAAATAAACGGCATAATCCAGTATCAGCAGATTTGTCCGCACAGTGATCTTATGCAGATATATCATCTGGGAAAAAATGATGATTGTATTTATTACGTAATGGATGCGGCGGATAATCTCAATTGTGATGAAAAAGATTATCTGCCGGATACCTTGCAGAACCGGATCAATATTTCCGGCAGGATCCCGCCGGAAAAACTGCGTGAAAGTGCGGCACAATTACTGGAAAATCTGCATCTGCTCCACAGCAGAGGTCTGCTTCACCGGGATATAAAACCTGGCAATATCATCTATATCAATGGTGTTGCCAAACTTGGTGATGTCGGTCTGGCAACAGCCCATGCCGGAAATTCGCTGGTCGGTTCTGCCGGATTTCTTTCACCGGAAGTTGCTGCCGGAGTACGCAGTTTTTCCCGGCAGGATGATTTTTATGCTCTGGGAAAAACTCTTTATTGTGCATTGACCGGCAATCCTCCGGAAAAATATCCCTCGTTCCCTGCGGATCTGCCATTGAAAGAGTGTAAAGATATTATTTCCCTTTACAATGATTTGTCCGATGGACACATGCCGGAAAAGAAGAAAAAGAGTATTCTTCACAGGAAGTATGCCATTATGTTATGCGCCGTGATAATAATTTCTGCAGTGATCGCCGCCGGAATATTTTTCACCTTCCGGAAAAAAACTCCTGTCATCAAAAATATTGAAGATCACTCCACAGAAAAGAGCGTTCCGGAAAAAATGATTCAGCAGCAAACAGAAAAAATAACCGGCGATATTTTCTGGGAAATAATTGAAAAAGAGTATATAAACCGTCAATTGCCGCCGGGATTGGACGATATTATGCCGGCAATTTCCAAAGAGTATCAGCGTTTGTCGAAGTTAAAAACAGAACGCGGGATTCAGGCATACAACCGTCAGCCCACTCCGGAAGAACTCGCAACTGCTCAAAAAGATAAATCGCTTTATGATGATCCGGTTTTGCATTGCCGCAGATCTAATCAGGAAAAAGCCCGGAAAGCATTTGATGCAGAATATCAACATGATCCGGTGCTGCAATACAATGATTTAAGAGAATGGTTCTCCCAGAAGATCAACTCCACACGTCTGCTGGTCAACACCCCGGAACTGAAAAACCATGATTTCAGTGCTGAATTAAAAGAATTCCGTCAAAGATTGTCTATGCTGAAAAAAAACGAACATGAATTATTGGAAAAATTTCAATAATTTTTGATTTGCGGTGTCAGAAATCGAATTTTTCTGCGTTCATTCAATAGAAACAACTCTGTGTGTTTCGGGATGATCGACAGGCATCGCCATGCCCGGATTGCAAAAAAAAGAAAAATCTCCGCTTGACTTTTTTTGAATGTCGTGCTATTTTAACTGTATGGTGTGGGATAAGCACACTTTAAAAATTGAACAGTAGAAGATACTTCAGTCTTCAACTCATGGGATTTGCAAAGGAAAACGCCAAATTACCCGCAGGACTCCATGGGCTTGATGAGTGGTACGTTTGCGTACCCCCATTTTGCTTAAAGTCCGGGCATTGGCGTGCCTCCTTTGCAGTGCAAAAGGGGAGTGCGCTTTTTTATTTCCTCCTTTTGACGATTCAGGATAAACAGGGCGTTTCCTGTTTACAAATAAAAATGAACATTGGGAAAGGAAATTAGAAATGTTCAAAAAATTCTTTATGGCAGCCGTTCTTTTCGGCGCAATTTTCAGCGCGACCGACGTCGCAGCAGCCGCACTGACCAAAAAGCAGGCGGAAAAAGTGATCAATGCTTTCATTGATGACCCGTGCGAGGACTACTTTATCAAAAAAGTGCGCAGCACCAAAGCTTTCGATGAAATCGGCTATCTGACCTGGGCTGAAAATTATTTTGATAAAAATGATTTCAAAAAATGCGTGGTCAAAAAAGTTGAAAAAGCCGGAGACAATGTGTATGGTGTCGTGGTAGATCTCGAAGATGAAGACGGACTCAACGATGAGTATGTATACGGCTTTTTCCTTACTCAGGAAGGCGGCAAATGGCTGATCGCCGCTTTCGGCAGAGGCGAAAGTGAAGATTCCGATTTTTTCATATTTGATTTCAGAACCAGCAAATTTGTAAAAATGAAATAAATCATTAACGGAAGATAGTACAAAGACAGACTCAAATAATAATTATTGATGTTTTGTCAAAACGGCGGAAGGTTTAAGCTTTCCGCCGTTTTCCATATATTTTTGAGGCGATTTCAAAACTCCTCAAACATTATTGAAAGGTAATGTCCCAAATTTTGTGAAACGGAAGCATAAGCTTATAAACAAACATTTCTGTCAGTGTATAAAACATATCACATAAGTTGTGATTTGTCAACCAAGCCGGGACTGGGTTGATCCAACCGGTGGATGGATTGCGGAGGAAGGTCGTGTTTTGCGACGAGTACGGTGCAGGAGTGTACTATGTACTCGACTGCTCCGGCGCAGGAGCAAGGCGCGAGATTACCAGCAAGCCGCCACCGCAGGTTAGATTTTTCACAAAATTCAGGATAACAACTATTGAAAATCATCGCTGTAATCTTAAAACAGAGCGTTCCCGGAGGTTATTTATTCAACAGCCACGCCTTTGTCATAATCTGGCTGTATATTACTGCCGCGTTGACAAATCCCGACCTGATGCAACGATTTATTTATCACAACATATTTTTCAATTCTTTCCGGGAAATATCTGCTCCGTACTTTTTCAATAATGCGGCAAAACCTTTTTCCGGATTGCAAAAACAACTGCCGGAACGGATATTGAGCAACAGCAATCCGGCAACTCCGCCGATCCTGCCGATCAACGGCTGATAATTCAATTCACTGCGCCATATTCCGTCATCAATGCCGGTCAAATCCACCACGACCGGCATACCGGTCAATGCACCGGCAGCCAAAACCGCCGGAACAGCAGATTTTTCCCCCGCAAAACATATGGAAGTAAATCCGCGTTCTTTAAGAAATGTTGCAACGGTCAGCAGATCATGCACCCGCATGGTGAAATACGGTTCATCAAACGCAGTTGCCAATTTTTCCGGATTGCGGATAGCACGGGTCAAATCCCCTGCCCGGGTACCGGAACCGGTCAATTCGGTCAAACGGACAATATGATGTTTTTTTACAGCAGCGGTAATCAATTCCGCCCCGTCGCCGGCAGAAAAATATTTCCGGTAATCCTGATGAGCCGCCAGCAGAACAACGCTCTTTTCATCCGCAACTTTGTCCGGCGTGATATGAACAGTCGGAACAACATCGCCGACCAGCCGCCGGGATACCACCCTGCCCGCAGCCATAGCTCCGGAAATTTTCCACGGTGTCGGCGGTGAAATGCGTTCCACAACATCCTTTGCCGGCAGCTCCATCGAACAACTCAAAATTTCCCGCAAAATCAATGCTCGTTCACTCTGCCATTTGGCAAAATCGCTGCCGGTATCCAAAACACCATGCCCATAGTGAGCTGCAAGTTTTTCATACGCAGCAGCTGCACTTTTTTCATCCGGTTCAGATGGAGCTTTTCCTGCCAGCCAGAGAACTTCAGGCGCCGGATGCTCTTCCGGATCTTCAGCAATAACAGTACCGCAATCAATGTTTTTAAGTTGTCTGACCAGCCAGGCGTAGACATGCTCCCGGGTGTTCTTATTGTAGTTGTGTTTTGCCTCACAGTGGAAATTCTCCACCAGATGACCGGCATTATAAAGTTCATAAACCGCTTTGAGCCGGGGAATTTCATAATCAGGATTGAGATTCGTCCAATCTCCCGTCACACTGGGCAGCAACACCGGACGCGGAGCAAGCGCAGAAACCACATCAAAACTGGTCAATCCGGTCGTCCGGAGCAAAGGTCCTTCCTCACAACCGCAACCGCCCATGAAGTGCGCCGAAAGCATACAAACCGGAGCAATAACTTTGATCCGCTCATCAAGCGCAGAAATAAACCACGCCTGTGAAGCTCCGCCGGATGCACCGGTACAACCGATACGGGCAGAATCGACCTCCGGCAGAGATGTGAGAAAATCAACTGCATGACGACTGTTTACCGTTTGCAGACCGAAAGGGGAAATTCCTGCCAGATCGCCATCAAAACGCAACTTTCCTTCCCAGTTGTGCGGCAGATCGTTACAGTCATTGTATCCAATCATATCGTATGCGAAAACCACAAATCCCAGACGGGCAAGTTCACAGCAGCGTTTGATCACACCGCCGCGTTCATCCTGATGGACTCTTCCGTACAGCCAGTGTCCATGCGGACAGATTATTCCCGGCTGGGGTAATGTAATATTTTTCTGAACGAAAAGTGATCCGGTAAGTTTGAGACCGGGCAGCGATTCAATACTGACACCTTTGATAAGAATATCCTGATAACTTCTGCCCTCGAAAATGGTAACTTTTCCCATTGTCAAATCAGGTACAGGTTTTAATCCGGCACAGAGCAGCAGCCGCTCCCGTACAGCAAATGAACGGGCTCTGTGCTCCTCTACCGTTGACGGCACATAAGCCGCTCCGGCAAATTCAAAATGATTGGCAATCAACAACCGCCGGTCAGTCCACCGGGCATCCGCAGAAATTATATCAGGAACAATATCTTCAGCCATAACAATTCTCTGTTTTGAAATCTCAATCCCGCTGACCTTTGTTGAATTTACGCAATTCGATCCACGCCTGTTTCGGACGGCGGTACTCATCGACAATACCTTTATTGTTAAAACCTCTTGCCCGGGTGTAAACATGCGGTCCGGTCACATGAGAACGGGTGTCGCAGAACATCCACAGCGAAATGCCGGCACAATCACTTTCCCTGACATAACGGAACGCCTCAAGCAGCATCTCTGCCTGATAATCTTCACTCCAGTAGGTATTCAACGGATCACGGAAACCATAGATCGCTTCACAACCGGTCTCCCCGATGATAAATGGTTTATCCTGCGGTAAACTTCCGGCAAGCCTTTCATACGCCGGACGTACACGGTCAATGGTGGAAATCGTTTCATTGCACGAATCATACCACCCCGGATAAGTATTGAGCGCAATAACATCGTAAATATCTGCACATATATCACGGGGGAATTTGTTGGACGCCAGAGAAATAAGCACATGCTCATCAACCGCCCGGATCTGATCGTAAAGTGCCTGAATGCCGGATTTGTTTGCCGGCTCATCACTGGCTGTCTCATTGAGGAATCCTCGAATCACCACACAGGGGTGATTGAAACTGGCAAGAGTCATCTTTTCCGCCTGTTTCAATTGACTGCCCAGTGCCGCCGGATCGGCAAAGTGACAGGTACGGAAATCCCAGCCCAGAGTTTCCTCCCAGACAAGCATACCCATGCGGTCGCAAAGTTCCAGAAACTGCCTGCGCTGCGGATAATGGCTGCCGCGGATAAAATTGTACCCCGCCTCTTTGAGCATCCCCAGATCTGCCGCCATCATCTGCGGCGGAACTGCCGCTCCGGCTGTCGGATGGCTCTCGTGCCGGTTCACACCGGTAAGTTTGACCGTTTTTCCATTGAGAATAAGTTTTCTGCCGCATGAAGTAAATTCACGGATACCGAAACTTTCTTCCACCTCATCCGTCGCAGTACGGATAATAACTTTATGCATCTGCGGATCATCCACATCCCAGAGCCGGAAACCGGGCAGCGTCAGAAAACAATCAAGCTTGCCGTCAACGAATTCTCCCTGTGCTGTAAAACCATTGTCAAAAATCAATTCAGCATTCCCGGAGTACCCATCGGCGTTGGCACGGATACGGATCCTGCCGGTACGGTAATCTTCGGTGGATATCCGCACATCGGCAAGCGCATATTCCGGGATCCGGCTGATGGAAACATCACCGTAAAAACCGCCGTATGCAAAAAAGTCAAACTGCGGCTGCATGTGTTCATTATGGTGATTATCAAAACGCACAGCAAGGATATGTTCTTTTTCTTCACCGGCATCAAATCGGATCCTTTCCGGCAAATAGGCGATCTCCGCTTTGCCGACAGCTCTGCCATCCCAGAAAAATTCTGCCGCCACGCCCAGACCGTCAATAAAAAGTTCCACCATACCACCGATCCGGACACTGCGCCGGTAAAGCGCAAAGCCGCGAACTCCACACCACGGAGATACCAGATCAAAACACCCGGGAACTACCATTACACTCTTTAATGGCGCAGATACTTCCGGTACAGTTTCTCCGAAAAAGTCGAACTCCCAGACACCGTTCAACAGCATTGTTTCACGCATAATGCAACTCCCTTTCTTTACATGAGTATATTTTTATGTTACTAATGAAGCATCATATCTTCCCGGAGAGTACGCCGGAAACGACCGGGGGAAGTACCGAAAACCTTGCGGAAAGCTTTGCTGAAGTGATAACGGTCGGCAAAACCTCCGGCAACTGCAACATCATCAAGCGACAGCGTGTGATCTTTGAGCATATCCAGACAGCGGTGCAAATGCAGACGCAGCATATACTGACGCGGCGTATCTTTCATATCCTGACGGAAAAGACGCAAAAAATTATTTTCCGACATACCGACTTTCCGGGCGATTTCAGCATTTGTGGGAGTTGTCCCATTGGCATGCTGCATAAAATTCAATGCAGCTGCGATCCGGGGATCCATGGGAACTTCATCCTGCGCAAGCATATATTCTTTTGGTATATTCTGCAGAGCATCTGCCACCTGCATATAAGATGTAAGCAATATCTGACCACAGGAAATATCATCCCGGCGCAATCCGGAAAAAAATGTTTCATCATCTGAAGATGTCAATAATATCGGACGACGCTGTACAGCAAATTTACTGAAACGATCTCCGCCGTCAATCGTAAAATGTATGTAATACTGTCCGAAATTCCCGCTGTTGCGTGTGGCAAACGGTGTATACGGCGGCATCAATATCCGGAAGCCGGGAAGCAATTCCACGATCTCTCCATTGAATATCAATTGCCCCCCGGCTGTTTCCGTGCGCCATAAATACCAGAACGGCATACTGTGCTGCGGATAATTCCAGGAGGTGACATTCTGACAATAATTGCAGGATAAAATACGGATATCCGGGATGGCTGCTTTATTCCATCGATGCCACCCGGCTGGCAAATTTTCATTATTATCAATCGAAATTGTGGCTTTTGACATATTTTATCCAGTTTTTGCCATTTTATTTATACTTATTTTTGAGTATAATATATACGCATCATAAATAAAAGTCAAGTTTACTGATATTGGTTTCTGACAATAATTTGTACCGTAACAAAACACTACAGGAGAATGTGCTTAAAAGAAAAATTTTTTCACAGTCAGTATTACCGCTTTGGTGATAATAGCAATATATTTATAAATTCAGCACAACATACCGTGTTCTGCTGCAACAATAAATAATAAGGAGAAACAAAAATGGAATCAACCGGAAAACATTGTTCATACCGGAAAACCGGTATGAAGCCCATGGGCTTCACCCTGATCGAACTTCTCGTGGTAATTGCCATCATCGCCATTTTGGCTGCGATTCTGCTCCCTGCCCTGAATTCTGCCCGTGAACGCGGACGCAGTGCAAGCTGTATCAGTAACTTCAAACAACTCGGAACCTCGTTTTTCATGTATTCCGATGCCAATGATTCATACATTTTCGTCTCCAACCGCTCCGGCTCAAACTACGGGGTATCAATGAGCAACTGGCCCAATATCTACTGGGGCGTTTTCTACAGGGAAGCCGGATACATCAACTCTCTGGAAGAGATCCGCTGCCCTTCCACACTTTGCAGTGCGGCTGTCGGTGACTGGCAATATGCATACTCCGTCGGCGTAGCGGCACACAACACCAATACAGGAGCATTCCGCATCGCCGATCCGGCATATACCAAACAACCTTCCGGCAAAGTCATCATCGCAGCAGACAGCCGGTATATTGAAGGTGATACCGCTATAAGCTGCCTGAGTCACAACACCAGCGGTCTGGGCAGTATTTACGGAAAACTGTATATGGTCCATGGCGAAAAAGCCAATGCTCTTTGCTTTGACGGTCATGTGGAATCCATACAGAAAGAACAGCACAATCAGGTTTACATCCCCTTCAACAGCACTTCCTGGGGAACCGGACTTTATCAGAATAACGGCTATGTACTGCCGGGAATTTTCACCATTCAACAATAACAGATTTCATAAGGATATATGCACAATGAAACTTACCAATGAATTGCGCAAAGAGTTGCGCGCAAAGGTAAAAGCTCTTAAAGAAGCAAAACTAAAGTTGCGTAAAAAGTACAACATCGCAATGGGTGACTCCATGGATCCGGCTCCCGCCGGATATGTGGAAAATGATCCCCAACGTCACATGGTCTTTGATCAGTGGCGCAAAAAACTCGGCAAAAATTATACCGATTTTGAAAAACTTGTCCTGAAACTGCTCAAGGAGAAAGCTCCGGTCACCAAAAGTTCAAATCAGGTCAAACTGGATGAAAGCAACCTCTGGATCTGGGGCGGTCCCACCCCGTCATGGGGCGGTTCAACGGCTCCTGACGCACTGGTGACTGCCGCAGAATATTTCGGAATCAAAAACGGAGTTTACGTTTACGGTTCAACCAATGCAGAAATGATCGGGAAACACAGTTCTTTCAATAAACTGCTCTGCCAGATCAACAAAAACTGCCGGACCAAAGAGGTTCAGGATGAACTTACCGAAGAAGAAAACGCCGAATTGCTCAGCAAACTTTCTCTTGACTTCCCCAATATCACCGGTGCGATGTGCGATGATGTGACCAATAACCTCAAAGGCAACATCCTGCCGGCTGAATTTGTCACCCGCTATGAAGCACTGAAAAAACATAATCCGGCACTGAAAATGTACGGTACAGTCTATGTCCACGAACTGACAAAAAAAGATTTCACCGTCATCCAGCCTTACATCGATGTCGTCACTCTCTGGTTCTGGAGCATGAATGAGATCATCGATTACGATGAAAATATCAAACGCTGTCAGCAGGCATTCCCCGGCAAAAAAATCCTGCAGGGTGTCTTTGTTCACGACTACGGTTTGTCCGATTGCGGAGCGATCCCGGAACTGCTCACATTCCAACTTGACCGCGCCCGCAAATACCTCAAAGATGGTGTCCTTGAAGGTGTGGTTATCCTCGGTGACCGTGAAATCAAAAAGTGGCCGACCGTCGCAGCAGCTGTAAAAAAATATCTTCTGGAGCAGTAAGTATTATGGATTTCAATCCGGAAAAGCTGGAAATCATCGATTTCCACATCCATCCACCGACTATTCTACCGCAGAGCGATTTGAGTAAATTCGGGTTTTCCTGTACCACAGATGAAATGATTTCTATTCTCCGCGAATCCGGTATCAGTCGGGCGTGCGGATCGGTCATCAGCAGAACTCTGCCGGAACCGCTGACCTTTGAACACATCAGGCAGATGAATCGATGCGCTCTTGACGTGCGGAAAAAATATCCGGATTTCTTCATCCCCGGTATCGCGGTGCATCCGGCTTTTCCGGAAGAATCCTGCGCCGAGCTGGAGTATATGGCTGCTGAACAGCAAATAAAGCTGGTCGGTGAATTGGTCAGTTATTCCACCGGTTACAAAGAGTATGCCGTAAAGGAGATGGATGATATATGGGCATTGATCTGCGAATTGGATCTGACAGTGAGTATGCACATGTACGATATTGCAGATACCGCCGCATTGCTCAAGCGTTTTCCGGAAATGAAACTGGTCATTGCCCATACATCAGCAGATGAAAAAGATTATACGCAGCGTCTGGAATTGATCCGGAAATATCCCAATACAGCATTGGATATTTCCGGCAGAGGTCCGCTGGATTGGGGATTGCTCCGTTACGGGATCAACATTGCCGGTGCTGAAAAAATCATTTTCGGCACCGATTTCCCGCTGCGTAATCCGGGAATGATCGTTGCCGGAGTATATGCGGAAAAATTGACCGATGCAGAAAAAATCGCGATTTTTTCCGGAAATGCCAAACGGTTGCTGAATATCTGAAAGACACAATCATTACTTGAATCAAAATCTATATTGTCATTTTCTTTAACAAGCAAAGAAATATTATAACAATAACGGAAGGCTGAATACAATGATAAAAAAATTTCTATTTTTGTTTCTGCTGTATGGAACAATAGTTTTGCATGCACAGAAAAATCTGCTGCAGGGCGATACCGGAGCGGAAACCTGGCACGCCGATCTGACCAGCGGTGATACATCATGGTCGGCATTCGGTTCTTTTGACTGGTGCTACGACCGCACAACCGGTTACAACAGTGAACGCTCAATCGCACTTTTCCGCAGCGGTTTGGCATGTTTGCCGTATACAAAACCGCTGGAAGCCGGAAAAACCTACACTTTCAGCTTTTACGCAAAAGCTGATAAAGCCGGTGCCACCGGTGGTATAAACTGCTATCCGGCGGTTGTCAGAGAATGGCCGTGGCCATCGGTCGGTGAAGCAAAAAAATTCAAACTTTCCACCGACTGGCAAAGATACAGTTTCACCTTCACTCCGCAAAAAACAGAAGCTTATTTCCCGGTATATCTTTCTTTTGATCACAATATAAAAATAAACTTCGATGCATTTCAATTGGAAGAGGGCAATTCCGCAACAGAATATGAACCGCCGCAAAGTGAATATATCGGTATCGACATCGCAGATGCTCCGGGAGAGATCCACTATCTCAATGAAGCTCTCAAACCGGTTATTTCTGTCATCACGGCTGGAAAAACCGGAAAACTGGAAGTTTCCGTACTGGATTATCTTGATAACGAGGTCGCAAAATTCAGCAAAGATATTACCGGAGGCACAGAAAAAATCATCCGCTGGGAACTGCCTTTCAAACCGGAAAATACCGGCTGGTTCCGCATACAGGCAAAGTGGAACGGCAAAAGTGCCAAGCGGGATTTTGTGGTCACAACTCCGATGAAATTAAACGAAATGCCATTTGCCTCCATGTGCAGCATGTGGATGGATCTGAATATAATGCAGCGTCTCGGCGGCGGAATGTATGCCATTGCAGTAAATTTCAATACCTGTGCCGCTGAACCCGGCAAGATCCATATTCCATGGCAGGAAAAACGGTACCATGTGGAAGCCGCCAAAGCTGCAGGACAACTGGTCAAAATAGACATCTACTTTCCTCCTCCGCCGCGGTTGATGTCCGCAGAAGACAAAGCGGCAATGAAAAAATACGGTCTCGGTCCCAAACGCTTTCTTCCGGAAGAAAATTCCATTGAAGACTGGAAAAAATTCATTTCTGCCATCGTTGATCAGTATGGTCAGTATATTGATATTTATGAATTCGGCGGCGAATACGATGTTCAGGTGGGAGCCAACCCCTACTACAAAGCCCGTTATCCCGATGCCAGCGGTCACCGCATCGATGGCAGACCTATGGAACTTTATGCCAAATTCGTTTCCATTGCCGCTGAAATCATCTACGCCAAAGATCCCACTGCCAGAATAACCGCAGTACGCCCCTGCGATGTGGACTGCCGGAGCAATTTCTACTTCAGCAGAGGCGTTTACAGCCGCGCGAAAAAAGGAACTTTCAATGCCTTCGGTATTGATAACTATGCATCCCCCCGCCGCATAGGAGAAAATGAACCTGATCCCGGTCCGGTATCTGATATGATCTGGCAGTACAAACAGGCTCTTGATGTTCTGCAAAGTACCGGTTCAAAATCTGATTATGTCTTTATTTCTGAATACGGTTATGATATCTGGATGAAAGATCTCGACCGCCTGCCCTACCGTACTCAATATGCGTCAGTGATGGCACAGTCTATGATGATCGCCCGGGCCGCCGGCTTCAAACACATGATGTATTACACAGCCTATGGCAGAAATAATCATCCGGGAGTATCGGTCACCTATGATCTTTATTTCAAAAATGAACCGATGGTCGGTATCGGCACATTCTGCAATATGACCAGGTTGTTGGCTGATGCAGTGGAAAGCGGTTATTCCCAGCCCGGAGAAGGAATCGTCATTGTCTGGTTCAAACGCTCTGACAACTCCGGTTTCGGTGCCATCTGGAACGCCGCGCTCAAAAGCGAAACCCGTATCCGCATTGCTCCGCTGACTGCAAAAAATATGATGGGCAACAATATAACAATGAAAACCGTTGACGGAAAAATGGATTTCTTTGTAGAACATGAACCGGTAATTTTTGAACACAAAAATTTTGATGAACTGGTCAAAATCCTCAAAGCCGCCGAAGTCATCCCGATGTCACCGGTCAAAGAATTCGCCCGGTTGAATGCTCCGGGAAAAATCAGTATCAATTTGCGCTCAAAACTCAAAGCAAAAACAGTAAAAGGGGAAATCGTTATCGGGAATGTGCGCAAACGGTTCAGCGCAAATCCCTATATTTTCACTCCGGTATTCTTTGACTGCAGCGCAAAACCTGGCGATGTGGTGGAATACACGATTCTGCCGGATAATTTCCCGCAGCCGATCATCGGCAAATTCACTATCCCCGCCGCTTTCACCATACCGGAAACTGCCAAAGCTCTGCCGCTCGACGGCGATCTTGACAAATACAAAACGATTCCGTCATTGTATTTTGCTTCAAAAAACAGCATCTATCCCATTGATGTTTTCGGATGGAGCGGCGCAGATGACCTGAATGTAAAACTCCATCTCGCCCATGACCGCAAATATCTTTATATCGGAGCTGTTGTTACCGATGACTACCACTGCAATCCGTACTCCGGCGGAGCAGTTGTTTCCGGAGATGTGCTGCAGATCGCCATTCACCCGTACACCAATACCGCCGAAGGAAAATATCCGCAGGATACCAACTTTGCTCTGGGATTGAGCGATAAAGGAGAGATCTCACCGGTATTGTACTACGCTCCGGATAAACATCTGCTGAAGCGGAACAATTGTTTTGTCAAACGCTTTGAAGATAAAAAAATCACACTTTATGAAATCAAACTGCCGCTGGCTTCCCTGAAACTTGATATCGCCGATGGTCAGACATTCGGTCTGGGGGCGGTGGTTTTTGACAGCGATTCCGGTAAACGCTGGGACTACTATATGAACCTCTATCCGGGAGTTACCGGAACCTACCGTCCGGAAAGATTCGGAGTATTCAACTTTTCAACCAAATAAGAAAGGAAAAGATCTTATGAAAAAACAACTTCTCATGCTGGCGGTCATCCTGACCGGATTTTGCGGATTTGCCGCAGAAGTAACTTTGCTGAAAACCGATTTCAAAGGTGATAAACTGCCCGACACCTGGACATTCAACACCTACAAAGACTTTCTGCCGTCCACCACGCTCCTTGACGCCGGTGATGCGATAGCTTTCTGTGATGCGCCGAAAGCCGGAACCAGCTTTTTCAACAAAAAATACTTCATCGTCAGCAAAGACAATAAATTCAAAGTGCTTGTCACTGCAAAAGGTGACGGCATTTTCAAAATCGGTGCGCGCTGCTACACCGGCAAATGGCAATTCGCCGGTGCAAAATTCTCCACTCCGGAAAAGCTCAATGCTGACTGGAAAACCTATGAATTCACCTTCGACACCCCGGTATTCAAAAACAAAGATGCCGTGGAACGCATGAGTATTCAGGTCGAATTCCCCCAGACAACTGAAATGCTGCTGAAAAATATCACCATCATTAAAATCCAGTGAATAATGCAAACAGTAATTCCGGCATTCTGAATGCCGGAATTATTTTTTTGCTGTGCTTGAAAATCTGTGATAACGATAATATATTAACAGTAAAATCCGGAAAAACTATTCAGGAGTAAAAAATGTCCAATTCAATATATCCGCCGATTCCAGGTTTCCCGCAGGGTGAACCCGGTTTTGTATCCTACCTGAAAGAACCTGTACGTACTTTCAGCCATCGTGATGATAATGCAGTTCAGCCGTCAGACACACTGGATCTGCGCCCCGGTCTGACGATCGATCTGCAATTTCCCGATCCGGAAAAACTTCTGGAAACAGCAGTCCATGATTTGAATCGGGCCCTTGATGATCTGCAGCTCAAAGGCAGCAGGATCCCGGTTCGCCTGATGAAAAATGCCGCTCTGAAAAATGAGGATTTCACTATTGCGGTCAACGCGGACGGCATTACCATCAATGCCGGAAATACCGAAGGCATCCGCCGGGCGGTCTATGCCCTGATCGACAAACTTGCCGCTCTTGATACGCCATTTATGGCTTACGGAAAAGAAAGTAAACACTTCTGGATGCACACTCGTATCTCCCGGTGCTTTTTCGGACCGATCAAACGGCCGCCATTCAATGTCGATGAGTTGATGAATGATATCGACTACTATCCGGAAGAGTATTTGAGCCGCCTCGCCCGCAACGGGATCAACGGTTTGTGGTTGACAGTAACTTTCAAAGAATTAAGCACCACCAAACTGCTCGGAGAAAATCCGGATGCCGCCAGACGCCGCAGCAAACTGCAGCTGGTATGCGATCGATGCCGCCGTTACGGCATACGCATCTGGCTTTTTGTTATCGAACCGTGTTCATGGTTCTCCGGCAATCCGCTGCCGGCAGGCAAAGAGCATCTGGCAGGTCCCGGATATGATCAGGCTATCGCCAGCGGCATCGGCGAAAGGCAGAGTTTCTGCGTGGCAACTGATGAAGCGCAGGAGTATCTCTATGAAGCAGCCAACTCTATTTTCTCTGCTGTCAAAGGGCTGGGCGGTATGATAATCCTGCCAAAAGGAGAACGCTTCACTTCCTGTTTAAGTACTATAAGAAACAGTAGTGAAAATGATATTCCATGTGCAAAACGGTGCAAATATTCTTTCCCTGAAATTTTTGCACGGTTGATGAATCCGATTTCCCGCGGTATCCGGGATGCTCAACCTGATGCACAGCTGATGGTATGGATATATTATGCTGAACCGGCACAACTTGCCAGTTGGATATACCGTCTGCCAACCATGCTGGATAAAGATATTATTTATACCTGTAACTTTGAATCAGGTTTCACCAAAACACAGATGGGCAAAGTACGCGCCGGTGGCGATTACTGGCTGTCATGTACCGGTCCGGCTGACCGTTTCGGCAGGATGATGGATTCATTGCGCGATGTCTGTCAACTCGGAGCAAAGTTGCAAGTTGCATGTTCCCATGAGATCGCCACGGTTCCTTACATCCCGGTTCCGGGGATTTTGTACCGCAAATACCGGGAAATGAAAAAACTCGGTGTTTCTCACGCCATGCAATGCTGGTTTTTCGGCAACTTCCCCGGTCTGATGAATCAGGCAACCGGCATGCTTGCCTGTGAAGACTTTTCCACCGGCGAAGAAGAGTTCCTCACACGCCTGGCTGCTCCGGTCTGGGGAAAAGATGCAGCCAAAGTCGTGGATGTATGGAAAACTTTTGAAAACGCATACGATTTCTACCCGTTGGACAATCAATTCCAATACTATGGACCGATGCATGACGGAACCATGTGGCCGCTGCATTTACGCCGGGTCCGCAAACAGCTGCCGCGCACATGGAAGCCGGATGTTGAACCGGCGGGAGATGCTCTGGGGGAAGCTTTGCGTCACTTCACTATGAATGAAGCTGCCATGCAGCTGCGCCGGATGAATAATTTGTGGCAGGAGGGATGGAAAAAACTCAGTCTTCTTGCCAAACGGTATCCGGCAGCAGAAGAACAGGCAACTGTAACCCGGGCAATTGGAATCATCATCAATTCAGCAGACCGTATATTCGCCTTTTACTCCATGCGTTCAGCGTTGTTCAAAGACAGCGCAGATGCATCACTGCTGCTGGACAAAATGGAAGAACTGGTGCATAAAGAGATCGCAAGCTCTGATGAATTGGCTCTGCTTTGTGAAAAAGATCCACGTCTGGGCTACCATTCTGAAGCAGAAGTTTTCAAATTTGATCCGGTCCGTCTGCGCTGGCGCAGCGGTTATCTTAAAGAGGTGGTGTTATCTGATTTTGCCGCCTGCCGCAAAGCTATTGCAGAAGGCAAAAGCTTCAGGGATTTTGCCGATAATCAAGATACTTTGCATTGCGTTACCGGCAAATGGTATTCAAATGGCAGAATGCGCTGGATAGCAGAAGTGACCCCTGAATTTCTGAATGTAGAAGTTATTTGTGATGATTTGCCGGAAGCAACTGAAGAATACCTTAAATTCCATTTGATGGATGAAAACGCTGAACGCTTCCCCTACCCCTCTATCGGGACAGCCCGCCGCAGCGGCGAACAGGTTGACTGCTCCGGTTGTTCAACACTGACCAAATGTGAAATTGACGGCGGCTGGAAAGTATCGGCAAGTTTTCCATTGGAAATTTTTGCCCGTGATCCGCGGATCCTTTTCGGATTGGAAATGCTGGAATACGTGGATGGGAAAGAACGCAATTTCACCTATCCTGCCGGGAACTTCACCGATGAACTCCGGCTCAATCTCGGTTATTTCACCCCGGATCGTACCGTGGTTCTGGAACTGAAGTAAAAATCCGGACAACATAAAACGGTATTGGAAATCCTCCTTTGGGGATGACATTTCCAATACCGTATTTATTTTTTATGACTTTTTCAGTCAAGTTTCAGAATTTTCAATGCATTACCGTACATGATGGCATCTTTATCTGCCTCCGGAATATCCAGTGCATAAACGACATCCTGCGCAAACTTCATCTGCATGGCTCCCTGAAGCGGAGAATCCGTACCGAAAACCACATGATCAGCTCCGGCAAGGCGTACCATTTTTGCCATAACGGTCTGATATGCATAAAGCAGATAATGCGCCGTATCGATCCACACATTGTCCGGTAAACCGGCATCACAGATACGCTCAAGCGAATCCATATTCGGGAAGAACGGATAATTGCCGTTCTGGAAAAGTCCGGCACAGTGAGCCAGAACAAAGTTGGTTTCCGGATGATCTTTGGCGATGGAAACTACGGTTTCCGCCTTGGAAAATCCGCTTCCCGGCATACAGGAAACATGAAAAAGCATCATGGGAACTTTTCCGGCGATCCGGTCAATAAAGCGGTAATTGGAAGGAACTGAAAGATCATATCCATGGTAATCCGGATGAACTTTCACACCGCGGAACTTCGGATTATCCTGCAGATAATGCAATTCATCTTCACTCCCCGGGAATGTCGGACTTACTACTGCATAACCGTAAAACTCATCGTATTTTTTCAATACTGCATCCAGTTCCGCATTTCCCTCCTTTATGTCGTACATAATGGAACGTGATGCAGAAAGACAAAGTTTACCGGTTCCGGAATCTAACATATATTCAATCAATTTGCCGGCATCAGCCTGCCAGAATTCACTGAAATTGATATTTCCGAGATGCCCGTGAATATCTATTATCATTTTTTTCACCACGATTTATCAGAGGATGTTGATTTGACGACCGTAGCTGGAAAGCATTTCAGCAGCACCTTCAGCTTTGACCAGTAAGCCATCTTCCCAGCGGAAGCCCATGCCGTTGCGGTGCAGGAACATATCCTGCATGAAAGTCATATCAGCTTCCAGCATGTATTCAGAACTGGTTTCAAGGAACGGATATTCGCACTCCATCTGTCCGCAGCCGTGAGCCGGACCATAGAGGATGGCATCTCCATAACCTTTGGCACGGATAAAGTCATGGATCTGTCTGGCGGCATCTCCGGATTTCACTCCGGCACGCATAACATCAAAGGTCATATTGGCAGCATCCAGACCGACCTGTAAAAATTTGCGGATCTCATCAGGACAATTTCCAAGCACCACCGGACGGCCGATACTGGAACTGTAACCTTCAATTTTAGCTCCGATGGAAAAGTGGATTATTTCCCCGCACTGAACTTTACGCATGGTCGGACGGCTGATCGCCTGATCGGAATTCGGTCCGGAACAGCACCAGATGGGATAACCTGTACATTCAGCTCCGGCAGCAGTCATGGCAGCCGTGGCAATACCACAGAGTTCAGCCTCGGTCATTCCCGGTTTGATGTTTTCAAGAATGGCTTTGAAACCGGCTTCTGAAGCCCGGGCTGAAGCCTTGAGACAGGCGATTTCTTCAGCACTCTTTTTCATAAAGATCGGACGGATCATATCATCCGCAGGAACGATATTTTCAATACCGCCCATAGCTTTTGCCAGATCTGTCATCATCATGTAAGGGAAAAGATACCAGCCGCAGATACCGATCTTTTTCAAACGGTACTCTGAAACAATATCATCCCACTTCGGCAGAGTGGAGCCGGGATAATCAGGCTGGGATGATTCACGGAAATCCATAAGCTGGATAATTTTCGGCAATTTTGAACGGCTGGAGGCAAAAGTAAGTGACTCCGGACCGATGATCAAAGCGGCTTCCCCATCGGCGGGAATAAGCACCGCAGCGGTTTCAAAACTGGGCCAGTAATCGGAAAAATAACGGACTGCAGCAGGTTCTGATTCCGTGGAAAAAACGAGAATCGCATCAAGATTGTTTTTGCGGACAGCTTCCCGGGCAGCATTCATGCGGCGGGAAAATTCACCAGATGTTAAAATTGACATTTTTACTCCTTGCATATTAAAGGTTGGCTGTGTATATTATACTACAAATCAAGAAAAATAAAAATGTCATTTTTGCGAAAAAGTCATGTTAAAAATTACCAAAAACCCGGATCAATTCGCTCCGGTCCCCAGACCTGATGCTGAAATATTCCTCTATGGCAGAGGACAGGTTTCTTTTGCCTGGAACTTCAAACGGAAAGATCCATTCTGGTTCCTTTACTGCAACTCCGAACCCGGTGCGTGCTTAAAATTTGAAGACCGAACCTTGCGTCCGGCGGATAAAGAGATCATTCTGATTCCGCCGAACACCCCATTCCAAAGCAGCTGCGAGTCGCCATTTGAACACCTCTATATCCATTTTCATGTAGGCCGTCCATATTCGAGAGTTCGCCCCGGTGTAATGGTTTTTGACCATTCGACATGCGGAACGCTGGATTTCCTTTTTAACGAGGAAAGATATTATGATGCAGCTGTTTACGCTCTTTTATATGCTGCATTGGCGGCAATCCCCGAAGACCGCTTTGCCACGGAAGAACAAACTGTTGATGACCGGTTGCAACGGGCAATAATGATGCTTGCAAAAAACAGTTCCAATGATGAAATATGTCGTTCCATAGGAATGTCCGGGAGCAATTTTCAGAGGTTCTTCAAAGAGGAAACCGGTATCTCCCCTCAAGCATATGCTATGAAAATGCGTCTTGAAAAAGCATGTTATCAGCTTGCTTCAGGTGGAAACGACATCAATTCGATCGCCGCGGAATGCGGTTTTTCCGACCGGTATGCTTTTTCCAAAGCGTTTAAAAAATATATCGGTACGTCACCGGCACAATACCGCGCCCTGACAGAAAAAGAGCGATCTTAAGCGATGCTTGAATTTTTTCACACCTCATGCTACATTATATATGTCTCTGCGGTAAATATGATTTGCCGCTTTTCTGATAACATGACAGTATCAAAAGTAATCCAATAAATTTCAAGGAGTGTTTCTCTCATGAAAAAGCTGTGTCTATTGTCAATATTATCGCTGACTGCGTCACTTTTCGCCAATGTTGTGATGCCGGGTATCTTCTCTGATCATGCCGTATTGCAGCGATCAAAGGCTACTGCCGTTTTCGGATGGGCTGATGCCGGAGAAAAAATCACCGTTTCCTACGGCAGTATCAAAGCTGAAACAACCGCCGGAAAAGATGGCAGATTCATAGTCAAACTGGATCTTTCCACAGCTGGAAATGATGCAGGGGAATTGATCATCTGCGGAAAAAACAAAGTTGTCATCAAAGATGTCATCGTCGGTGAAGTGTGGCTCTGTACCGGACAAAGCAATATGGCATTGCGTCTGCGCAATACTCTTGATGCCGATGCAGAAATCAAAAGATCTGCAAATAACCGGATCCGCACCTTTTCTCCCCGGATGACTACCGCTGTAAAAAAGCTGGATACGTTAAATGGACAATGGCTCGTTGCCTCTCCGGCGACATCCGGCAACTTTTCAGCAGTCGGTTATTATTTTGCCAAAAAACTCAATCAGGATGCAGGTCTGGCTGTCGGTCTGATCAATCCGGCATGGGGCGGCAGCATGATCGAATCATGGATCTGTGATGAACACATCAATGCTTCAACAGAAGCTGTCAAAAAAAGTGCAGCAGCCGAATTGGATAATTTTATCAACTACGATGCAAAACGGCAGGCATATCTGCCGCAACTTCTGGCATGGGAAAAATCCATGAACTGGATCGATGACAAAAAATCCGCAGCTCCTCCGGAAAATGCGAAATGGGAAAAAGCTCCCGCTCTGGATAAAGGGTTGAAAGGCGGCGGTATTTACTGGCTGCGCCGGGAAGTAGATGTTCCGGCAAAAAATATTACCAACGGTACCATTCAGGTCTGGCTCGGCAGACCCAATGTCAGCTTTCAGGTTTTCTGGGACGGCAAAAAAGTTCACGAAGCAACCCGCGCCCGCTCTCTGGAACTCCATGCATTGAGAGTTTCCATCAAAACCACTCCGGGCAAACATACCCTTATGCTCCGGGTATCTGCGACAGAACCATATTTCAGGTTTATCCGGGAGAATAATATTTTCGGTAAAAACACCGCTTCCGGATGGGAGATCACTACTGAAAAAATCTTTCCGGCAGCAAGTAAAGAACAACTTGCCGCACGCCCGAAATTCCTCACCGAGCGCCCCTTCGCCAGTAAAGTTCCACACCAAATATACAATGCTCTGATCTACCCGATCCGCAATTATACCGTAAAAGGCAACTTGTGGTATCAGGGAGAAAGCAACTCCGGAAAACGCACTATTTACGGCGAACACATTCTGGCTCTGGTCAAATGTTTCCGGGAAACTTTTGACAATCCGGAATTGCGTTTCTACGCAGTCCAGCTGCCGGATTACGGAACCAAAAGCAAAGATCCCGGCTACTGCGGAAGCTGGCCGACAATACGCGCCCGGCAGACTGCCGCTCTGAAACAACTGCCATTTACCGCCGAGGTGATAATTCTGAATACAGGAGAAGCCAAAGATATTCACCCCATCAACAAAGTTCCTGTCGGCGAAAGACTTGCCGCCGTTGCCCTGAAATATGACTACGGTAAAAAAGATATTATTTGTACTTTCCCGGAAGCGGTTACGGCTGTCAGAGAAAAAAATCAGGTGCGGATAACATTCACGAATTGCCACGGCGGTTTGAAAGCTGAAAAATTGCCGGAAAACTACTGGACATGCCGCATAAAAAACCAGAGTGAAAAATTGATTCCCAACAGCCCGGGCAGTCAGGTTGAAGGTTTCTCGCTCTGCGGCAAAGACGGGAAATGGCATTGGGCCAATGCCCGCATTGAGGGTGACAATATTATTGTCTCATCCCCCGCTGTAACTGAACCGGTCAGAGTCCGCTATGCCTATCAGAATAATCCGAACTGCAATCTTTACAGTAACGCCGGACTGCCTGCCGGACCATTTCAGATGGAAATAAAATATTCTGAACGTTAAAAACAATTGTTCGATCCGGAAATACGACACAGTGTCTGCTCCGGATTGCAATACCGTAAAAAACATATTATCACAGCATTTTTTTGCGTGCTTATTTACGGGAAAAACTTGACTTTACCATCCTGATGCATTATTTTACATGATGAGTGCTATTCAGGAGGAAGATCTATGGCTTTTATCGAATGTAACTTCAGTTCAGCGGTTCTGGGCAAAGCTGTCGGCATGAATGTGATCATCCCGCAGACGGATAATGATCATGAACGCAAAGTGATGTATCTGCTGCATGGTCTGTCCGATAACTATACGGCATGGAACCGTTATACATCTATTGAGCGTTACGCCAATAATTTCAACATGACAGTGATCATGCCCGATGCCGGCAGAAGTTTCTATACAGATGCTATTGCAGGAGAAAAATACTGGACATTCATTTCTGAAGAGCTGCCGGTAACGGTAAAAAATATTTTCAAGCTCGATCCCGCAAGAGAAAACACATTTGCCGCCGGTCTATCTATGGGGGGGTACGGCGCACTGAAACTGGGACTGCGCTGCCCGGAACGCTTCAATGCCGTTGCCGGCTTATCCAGTGTTACCGATATAAAATGCCGGTTCAGAGCAGCCAGTTCCGCTTCGTGGCGTCCTGAATTGCGCCGGATTTTCGGCGGAATATCCAAACTCGCCTCCGGAGGGAATGACCTTTTTGATCTGGCAGAAAAAGCCGTTGCTTCCGGTAGTCCCCTGCCCCGGATCATCTCTTTTTGCGGAAAAGATGATTTTATGATACAGGACAACCGGAAATTCAATCGATTCATGCAGCAAATTGCTTATCCGGAGTTTTACAGTTTTGAGCGTCCCGGGATTCATGACTGGAAATTTTGGGATAATTGTATCGCTGATGTCATGGATTTTTTTGTCAACAATCAACTTCCTGTCCGATAAAAAATGACTATCCACCAAAATATATCTCCGGAGAAAAATCTGTTTTTCACAGGAGAAACAGTCTCTTTCTCCCTTTCCGGGATCCCATCCGGAAAAAAAGGTAAAGCTGTTCTGCGCACCAATATCGGCGGCAGTGCAGCTAAAATTTCCGAACAAATCGAAAAAACTCAATTGAACCGCACCCCGAAGGGCAGTGACTGGCGCGATCTGGAAATGTCCCGTCTGCCTGATGGTACATATCAATTGACTCTGCCATTGACAGAAACCGGCGTTTTTGAGGCAAAGTGCTGTTTTATTCCCGAGGATGACGCCCGTATAATCTGGGCTGCAGGAGATAATTTTGTACTGAAAATATCCTCCAACGTGAATGTTTCCGGCAATGGTATATACTGCTGTTTTGTCAGGCAATGGGGGAAATGGATGCATCTGCCGCACTCTCCGGCAATGCCGGATTTTTCCACTTTGGATGAAGAAGGATTCACCATTGTACCGCCATCAGGAACATTCCGTAACGTTATAAAAAAACTTGACCATATTTTTGATACTCTCAATTGCCGCATTCTGCAGCTGCTGCCGATCCATCCGGTACCGGTAACATATGGCAGAATGGGACGTTACGGCAGTCCATTTGCATCCACGGACTACTTTGCCGTCGATCCTGCTCTGGCTGAATTTGATCCGTCTGCAACTCCGATGGAACAATTCATCGAATTGATAGATGCTGTCCATGCCAGAGGCGGCAGGATCTTTATGGATCTGCCGGTCAACCACACCGGATGGGCATCCAAACTGCAATGTGAACACCCGGATTACTTCATCCGCAATGACAACAAAGAATTTGTCAGCCCCGGAGCATGGGGGATAGTCTGGGCAGATCTCTGTCAATTGGACTACAGCAAAAGTCAGGTTCACGAATTGATGGCGAAGGTTTTTCTTTTCTGGTGCCGGCGGGGAGTGGATGGATTCCGCTGTGATGCCGGTTACATGGTTCCGGCAGAAGCGTGGGAATACATTACTGCCAGAGTCAGAAAAGAATTCCCTGATACAACTTTTCTGCTCGAAGGATTGGGAGGTCCTCCGGAAATCCAGAAAAAACTGCTGACCGGAACCGGTCTGGATTGGGGGTATTCCGAACTTTTTCAAAATTATACCCGGGATGACATAAGTACGTACTTCCCGGCAATGAAGCACTCTGTCAAATGCGGCGGCACATTGGTTAATTTTGCAGAAACTCACGATAACATGAGGCTTGCTGCCAATGGAAAAACTTATGCGAAAGTCCGTTTTCTGGTAAATGCACTGCTTTCCGCCAACGGTACATTCGGTTTTGCCAACGGAGCAGAATTTTTTGCAACGGAAAAAATTGATGTCCACCAGTGCGGAGCATTGAATTCCGGTGCAGTGGAAAATCTCTGTCAGCTCGCCGGAAAACTGAATATTCTCCTTTCCACTCATCCGGCATTTTCCAGTGCAGCCGAAGTTGCTCTGATCCAGCATGGCCCGGGAAATGTGATCGCAGCATGGCGCAGCGGTAAAAATATTCCGCCATTGCTGATCCTGATAAATCTGGATTGTGAAAACGCTTCTTTTGTCCATTTCCCGGCAAGGAAATATTCTGCGGGCAGAGATCTTCTGACTTCAGAAATGTGTCAATTCCTGCCGGATGACAATGGTCAGAAATTCTATCTCGCCCCGGGAGAAGGACGCTGTATCGCCTTTGATGAGTTTGAATTGCCCGGCTCTCTGCCGAAACGCACCACAGAAAAACTCTCTCTGATGGCTGCGGCGATGGCTCAAAATGCCGCCTTGAATTTCACCACGCTTGCCAATGCGGCAAAAGCAGACGGCAATGCGCTGTGTGCCGATCCGGAAACATTTGCAGAACATATTTCCGGAATCATCCCGGCTCCGGTAAGCCGCTGGCATTTCCCGCAGGACACCAATAGAAATGTTATAATCCCTCCCGGAGATCTTCTGCTGGTCCACAGTGCTGAACCATTTATCACTGAACTTGTTCTGCATGATGAAATCATCACAAGAGCGATCTGCCTGCAGCAGAAATCAGGAAAGTTTTTTGCACTCTTGCGTATCCCGGGGAAACGAAAAGATCAGCCGGAAAATGCAACTTTGAATATAACTGTTTTTAACGAAAACAAGGTTATCCGTCAGCACGGCACAGTCACACTTCTGCCGGAAGCAGCCAAACGGCAAATCCGGCTTTCCGGGAAATGCAGTGAAGCAGATGACCGTTTCGTTTTCGGCTCGAACCGGAACAGTTCATACGCTATGTTCAGTGCCCGCTGGGGCGAACTTACCAGCAAATATGATGCCATTCTGGCTGTCAACAGCAATCCGGAATATCCGGACGACCGGCATGTACTTTTCACCCGTTGCCGGGCATGGCTGGTGATCGATGGATTCTCCCAGGAGTTGACTGCCAAAACAATGGAAAATTACAGCGCACACCCGGGAAACCGGGCTAAATGGGTATTCCTGGTTCCGGATGGACATGGCGGCAAGTGTACTTTGAGTGTTGAATTCAAAATGGCTCTTGATAAGGATGCTGTGGAATTGAAATTCAGCAGAGAACTCCGGCATGATGGCATCACCCCGTCGGCAACTCTGATCCTGCGCCCGGATCTGGAAGACCGGGTGAATCACACCTTGACCCGGGCGTACAATGGAGCGGAACATAATTTTCCATCCTCGGTAACTGCCATGGAAAACGGTTTCGATTTTGCTCCGGGCAATAAAGTATTGAAAATGCGGATCTCTGCCGGAAAATTTCACCGGGAACCGGAATGGCACTATATGGTCGATCTGCCACGGGAGCGTTATTATGGAATGGATGACAAGACCGATCTTT
The DNA here is from genome assembly GCA_045534015.1 of Victivallaceae bacterium. Taxonomy (GTDB): domain Bacteria; phylum Verrucomicrobiota; class Lentisphaeria; order Victivallales; family Victivallaceae; genus UBA1784. Next base: position 37,313 of record JAZSIZ010000072.1, read on the forward strand.
TCAGTCCCGGATACTTCGCAATCCCTCTGGATCAGGGAGAATCTGTGATTCTCACAGCAACCACAGAAGAATCTGCCGTATCCGGTGCCGTATATCCGCCATCAGATTTTCCTGATGCACTGCCGCCTGAAGCTCTGGCTGCAGATGCCTTGAACCGCTTCATTGTAAAACGGGATGATTTAAGTACTGTTATTGCCGGGTATCCATGGTTCCTCGATTGGGGACGGGACACCTTGATCGTTTTGCGCGGATTGGTAAAATTTCCTGAATTCCAGAACAAATCTGCCGAAATCATCCGCCGGTTTGCCGCTTTTGAAAAATCCGGTACAATCCCCAATATGATATGCGGTGGAAATGATTCAAACCGGGACACTTCCGATGCCCCGCTTTATCTGATCATTGCAGTGCGTGACTACATCGCAGCCACCGGAGACAAAGAATTTCTCAACTGCAAGTGCGGCAACAGGACATTGCATCAGATATTGCACTCGATCATCTGTCATTATCAACAGGGAACTTACAATGGGATCACAATGGACAGTGACAGCGGACTTATTTTCAGCCCGTCACACTTCAGTTGGATGGATACCAATTATCCGGCCGGTACCCCGAGAGAGGGGTATCCGGTGGAAATCCAATCACTCTGGTTCGCTGCATTGGAGTTCCTCGGCGAAAAACAGCTGGCGGCAAAGGTGCGCCGCAGTATCGAAAAATACTATTTCACCGGGCATATTCCGGCAGATTGTCTGCACTGCAGTCCGGGTATAGCTGCCCGTGACGCTGTACCGGATGATCACTTACGCTGCAATATCCTTTCTGCCATAACTTCCGGCGCAGTAACCGCCCCGGAAAAACAGATGCAGATACTCAATGCTGCAGCCCGTCTGCTCGTACCGGGAGCTATCCGCACTCTGGATGATGCCGAAGTCTGCTATGCCCTGCCGGTAAGCCATAACGGACAACTGCTCAATAACCCGAACTATCCTTATCAGGGATTCTACCGCGGTCCGGAAGATACCGGCAGAAAACCGGCGTACCACAACGGGACAGCATGGTGCTGGCCATTCCCGGCGTATTGTGAAGCTCTTTATATGATGGGAAAAGAAAAAAGCCGGAAACGGGCATTGGCAATACTGATGTCTGCCGCAAACTGGATGGAAAACGGCATAATCGGAGAACTGCCGGAAATTCTGGATGGCAATGTGCCGCATCGGGATGGCGGATGTCCGGCCCAGGCATGGAGTGTTTCAGAATTTTTCCGTGTCCTGAAAATTTTGAAAAAGGAGTGACCGTTTATGCGGATTTTGCTTAAAGGTTTTGTTGCAAACGGCATTACCGAACCGGTCAAAAATACGGTACTTATTGAAAATGATACTATTGTTGCCGTGGAAAAAGATATTTACGGCAGCAGTGCCGCTGACATGGTATATCAATTCAAAGATGAAATAATCGCTCCCGGATTCATTGATGTTCATGGCCACAGTGATCTTTCTGCTGCCGCAGCCCCGGAAGCAGAAAGCAAACGTCATCAGGGTATTACCAGTGAAATAACCGGAAATTGCGGTTTATCGGCATTCCCGCTGACAGAAAAAAATACCGGGCATATCAGTGCATTGTATGCCAATTACGGCATAAAACCGGATTGGCAGGATTTACCCGGTTATAAAAAAATGCTTTCCGGGAAAAAAGTTAATTTGCGGATTTTCCCTCTCTGCGGACATAACACTTTGCGTGCCGCCGTTGCCGGATATGACCGGGAAACATTAACTCCGGATCATCTGGAACTGATGAAAAAACTTTTAGCGGATGCACTGAAATCCGGTTCTCCCGGATTGTCCACCGGATTGCTCTACACGCCGGGATGTTTCGCCGGTTCTGAAGAGTTGAGAGAGTTGATGAAAATCCTTTCACTGCATGATGCGGTTTACGCCACACATTTGCGCAGTGAGGGGGATAAACTCCTTGAAAGTCTTTCTGAAACACTGGAGAATGCAAAAATTGCCGGATTGCGGAAAGTTCAGATCAGTCATCTTAAAACTGCCGGTAAAGACAATTGGCACAAACTTGATGCTGTGTTTGATTTGATCGATGCTTACCGTAAAGATGATATTGATGTACGCTTTGACCGTTATCCGTATACTGAAAGTCAAACCATGCTCAGTGTCATTCTGCCTCCGCCTTTTGACACCATGCCGGATCGGGATATAACCATCGCACTGCGGGATAAAAATGCCGTTGATACGATATTCAACGCTCTGAGTATGCGCTCCGGAGACGATTGGAAACGTTGGCGGATAACCGGAACCACTCATCCGCGATGGAAAAAATTCATCGGCACAAAATACAATGATCTGCCGGCTGATAAAATTCAGGCTGTGATCGATCAGCTTGCTTACGATGCGACAACTGCAACGATCGGTGCCGCAGGTATGTCCGGAAATAACATGATGCGGATAATAAACCATCCGCTTTGCATGCCGGGAAGTGACGGGAATGCCCTGCCCGCAGATGGCAGATTCGGCACAGCCCACCCGAGAGCATTCGGAGCGATCGCCAGAACGTTCCGTCTCAAACTTGATTGCGGAAACTCAATCGGCAGTATTGTCAAATCAGTGACAGCTGCCCCCGCTGAATTTTTCAAGCTGCCGGATGTCGGCATGATCGCCCCCGAAAAAAAAGCCGATCTCACCGTTTTTTCCCCGGATGATATCGACTGCAAAGCTGATTTTACTGATCCGCACCGCTTTGCCACCGGTATTACCATGAGCATGCTCAATGGCATTGCAGAATTTTATTGAGTTCCACCAGTTTTATTTACCGGACTTACCGGCTCCGGCAATACTTTTCAATAAAATCTGAACCGCAAGCGGCGGATTTTTCATATTTTTCAATTTTTCCAATTCAATATTCACTCCGACCCATTCTGCCGGAATTTCAGCACCGGCACTCATCTGCGCAGAATGTGTCGCATTTTCATTATCATTTTCAGCAAGAGCGATCAAAGCCCGGATAACCTGACGTTTCCGGATGTCAGCAGTCATGTTCCCGGAAATTTTTCCGCCATTGCCCAGCAACTCAAGCGTTTCTTTGGCTCTGGAGGCATTGCCGCTTTTCCACTGGGCAAAAGCAAGCAACGGTACAAATCCGGTAGTATCCATATCTGTGATTTTATTGTAATACCACGCAGCTGATTTCCAGTCTCCATTGCTTTCTGCTTCTCTGGCAGCACCACTCATAAAACGCACCAACTCTCTGCGCTTATTCAATTTAGCACCGATTTTCGCTTCGAGCGCAGGAACCGGAGCATGCCCCAGCGACAATGCCCGCTCATATGCAATTACCGCCTCCTGCTCACGATTGGCAAATGATACGATCAGCAAATTGGCAAGTTCCGCCAGAATTTCCGCTGAATCAGGAGCCAGACGGAGAGCGGTGAGCATTCTCTCTTCCGCCCGTATGGCTGTTCCGCAACCGGCTTCGATCAAAGCTCCGCACAACTGCACATCAGCATTATCCGGAAATTTTTGCAGCAGAGGATCGATAATAGTCTTGGCATTGCCGAAACGGCCATTAAAGATAAAGCTCCTTGCAGTATACAATGCCAACGGCAGATCATCCGGAACAGTTTCAAGAGCCTTTTCCAGAAATCCGGCAGCATCCTTATAATTTCCGCGCTTGAAAAGCAGCATTCCCAACCGGTGATTTGCCGGAGCTGATTCTTTATTTACAGCCAATGCCTGCCGGTAGTTCCATATCGCCAATTCGACTTTCCCCTCCTCTTCAGCTTTAAGACCATCGGCAATCAATTCTTCCAGTGAACGGTCAGACACAGCTTCCAGTTGTTCACGGGAATCACCTTTTTCTTCCTCCTTTCCGGACAGCTTTGTCTGGAGGAGATCCCGTTCTGCAGCAAGCTCTGCGTTGATTTTATTCAAAGCATTGAGTTCATCTTCCAGACGCATGATACGGGAAGAATCCACTTCGTTGATCAATTTTGCCGCGGAATTCTCCTTCAGAGCGGTCAATTCGACATTCAATTTCCGCAACTGTTCCGCTTCGGTATTTTTCAACAACAACTCTTTTTTGATTTCATCATTTTTCTGGCGCAATTGTCCGACCATATTTTCCCACCGCCGGACTTCAGACTGCAAAAGACGGATCTTATCATTCAAAGGAGCTATTTCAGCAATTACCGCACGCAATTTTTCAATTTCCGCCCGGCAGGAAACATGCAGAGATTCTGAATTGTTTTTCTTAAGCACCTCAAGCTGCCGGTTGAGACTGCCCAGCTCTGCACTCTGGGAATTGATCAATGCACGCATCTCACTGACTGTTTTCTGCAACTTCACAGCGGCTTCATTTTCCCGGCGCAATTTCACCAACTCCACTTCATTTTTCTGGATCCGTTGAATCAATGTCCGGTAATCAGCCTCCATCTTGCGCAATTCACTTTCTTTTGCATTCAAGCGGACCTTGAAATCGGCAAGCTCAACTTCGCGTTTTCGCAACACCGGCAATTCCTTTTCCATTTCACGCAGTCTGGCGACCTCTTTATTGACAGCATCAAATTCAGCCAGTTTGCGCCGGAGTACATCAACCTCGGCACTTTTCTGCCGCAACTCATGCAACTCTTTCAAATTGCGCAAATATGAAGTTTTCAATTCAGTATTCAACTGTTGTTCTTTTGCCAATTCGGCTCTCAACTGTTCATATTTTGCCAGACGTACTTTGGCATTATCCAATTCAGCCTGCCTGGGTTTGGCAGCTTCGACCAGCTTCCGGTTCTCCCTGTTTTCGGCAGCAAGAGCGTTGAAATTGCGTTGCAATTTCTCATATTCGCCCTGCAAATCACGGAGTTTATTCAAATCCTGCCGCAACTGCTTTTCAGTTTCCATAGCGGCAATCAATTCAGCACGGATTTTCAGATTTTCATCATTGACTGCTTTGAGTTTCCGTTCTCCGGCAGATACCGCATTTCTGGCAGAATCCACTTCGGCACGCACCCGGATCAATTCATTCTGTGCAGCCATCAAATCATTTTCCAACTTTTTCACTGAATTACGGGCTTCCGTTGCTGCCTGGAAATCCGCACTGTTGCGCAGAGACAACCGCTTTTCCAAATCGACACTGCGGTCAAAAAGCCGTTTGACATCAGCTTCAAGAGTCAGATTTCTTTCCCGGAGATTTGCCAACTCTGCGGCATTGAGTTTTGCAGAATTTTTCTCCTGCTCCAAACTCATCTGCAACTGCCGTTTTTCTGTATCAAGAGTGTTATTTTTCTGCTGCACGTTACGCATGGCAAGCACTGCATCATCTCTCTCCCGGCGGGCAGCTGCCAATTGTTTTTCCAGATCGCGGCATGTTTCCTGAAGTTTGCTGACCTGATTTTCCATCGCAGATAATTTCTGTTTCAATGCGATAACTTCCTGCTGAATGGCCCGTGAATCAGCCTCAACAGCAACTTTTCCAAGCAACTGCTCATTAAGTTTATCGATTTCAGCATTTTTGCGGGTCAATTCCCGGTTCAAGGAATTCAATTGACGCTGCAAATCACCGTTTTTTTCCTGTAAAGTATTGATTTCCTGCAATCTTGCAGAAAGTTTTTCAATTTCACCGCCCTGACGTTTCAATTCATCATTACGCTTGATCAACAACTCTTCCAATGCATTTTTTGCAGCAAGATTCATTCTTGCGTTTTCTTTTTCAATGCGCAACTGCTGTTCCAGACCGGAAATATTCTTATTCAAACGCTCACTGTTCATTCTTTCTTCGACCAGACGCTTTTCCAGAACTTTTATCCGTTCCTCCGGTCTTTTCAACTCCTCTTCCAGAGCTTTGTAACGTTTAGTCAGCAAGGCATATTTATCCTCAAGTATCTTGCGGTCACGGAGCAATGCGGCAACTTCTGATTCAAAATTACGCTGACGTTGAAGCTCTTTATTCAAATTCCCGTTGCTCAACTTCAACTCTGCGATCTCTTTACGCAGTTTTGCCATCTCTTCGCCGCGCACAACCACAACCGGAGCTTCTTCAGTATTACTTTTTTCAGTGGAATCACTGTCTTTTTTGCGCTTTTCGTCCTTCTTTTCAGCAACCTTTTTTTCAACAGGTCTATCCGGAACGACCTTCTTTTTCTCAACTGGCTCATCCTGAACGACCTTCTTTTCCGCAACAGGTTCATCCGGAACAACCCTCTTTTTCTCAACAGGTTCCAACGGACGCTGTTTTTTCGTTCCTTCGGCAAGCAGACGCTTTAATTCTGTGATCTGCCGGTCACAATCACGCAACCGGTCTGCAATAACTCTCTGGTTCCAATCCGGACGGGCGGCCCTGACCGCCAGATAATTTTTTCTGGCGGTCTCAAAAAAACGCAGCGCCTCAGTATAATTACCCCGTTCACGCAAAGATTCACCCTGTTCAAAATTTGTATAGCCGGCACGCCAGGAATCCCATGGCGACGGAGCGGCAGAAACATTCAGACAAAGCAGCAGAGTAATTACCGCCGTCAAAAACATCTTCCCAGAATTCATTGCAGAAACTCCTTAAATCGGTGTTGGTATTTTTCTTCTATCGCAAAAACAATTTCCGCCGTACCATCCGGCAGAAAATTTTCTTCATATATATTTCCGGCACTGTGTGCCAAAGTGATCAGATCATACCGTGACGGAGGAATATTCACCTGAATAAGCGCACGGCTGCGAGCCGCAAAATCAGCCAGAATACGGCGCAATTCATCCAATCCCTCTCCAGTATGTGCCGATACATAAACCGCCTGCGGGAAAAGTCCGCGCAACCGGGCTGCCAGAATTGAATTCTCCAGTCGGTCGATCCGATCGATCTTATTGAATACGATCAATATACGCTTCTCGTCCGCGCCAAGTTCCTTCAATACCCCCAGTGTAGTTTCCCACTCATTGTCAATATCATCAGAAGATATATCCAGCACCAGCATCAGAATATCCGCCAGTACCGCTTCTTCCAAGGTAGATTTGAAAGCCTCAACCAACTGATGCGGCAGTTTACGGACAAAACCGACCGTATCATTAAGTACCATTTCCACATTACCCGGCAGAATTATTTTCCGGGCTGTAGGATCAAGCGTGGCAAAAAGCTGATCTTTAACCAACACGTCAGCATCACATAATGCATTGAGCAAAGAGGATTTGCCGACATTTGTATAGCCGACGATCGCCCCCTGTACCACCGGACGGCGAATTCTCGCTTTACGTTGAGCTGCACGCTGTTTCCGGACAACAGCCAACTCTTCTTTCAACTGCTGTATACGCCGTTTTATCAAACGGCGGTCTGTTTCCAGCTGAGCTTCTCCCTGTCCGCGGTTGGTCGATCCGCCGCCGCGCTGACGGGAAAGATGAGTCCATGCTTTATGCAACCTGGGAAGAGAATACTCCAGCTGTGCCAATTCCACTTGAAGTACCGCTTCTTTCGTCATCGCCCGGGAAGCAAATATTTCAAGAATGATCTCCTCCCTGCCAACGACCGGACACCCGGTGAGCCGTTCCCAGTTTCTCTGCTGCGACGGAGTCAATTCAGCATCGAAAACCACAATATCCGCTTCACACTCCTGCACCATTCGGGCAATTTCCTCCGCTTTGCCGCTGCCGGCATGGAAACGGACCTGTGGAGTCCGGATGCGGATTATTTCCGGTTCAAGCGGAATTATTTCCAGATTTCTGACCAGGTCAGCCAATTCATCCAGCTGCGATTCCACAACGGAACGTTCCTGATCCGATTCAAGAAAACCGATCAGGAATGCCCGCTGTTCTTTCACTGCAGCTGCTTCTTTAGCCAGTTCGATCAATGACAATCCCCCGGAAAATTACCGCCGTTTCAAGCGGGCTGTGACCTCTGCTTCATAAGCATCAAAATCATCGATCTTCAATTGGGCAACCCCGGTACGGATCGCCGCTTCAGCGACCTTGCGGGCAACATGCGGTACAACCCGGGGATCAAAAGGTTTGGGAATAACCATATCCATCCGGATCCCCGCCGGACCATCAAAAGTACCGCGGGCGGCATCTGCCGGATAAGCTTTTTTCAATTCAGCTTTGACATCCTCCGGGATCTCCATCGCCGCAAGTTCAGCAAGAGCCTCACTGGCAGCAAGTTTCATTTCTTCATTGATATCTGTCGCCCGGACATCCAGTGCGCCGCGGAAAACACCGGGGAATCCCAGTACATTGTTGATCTGATTCGGATAATCACTGCGTCCGGTTCCTGCCAGTGCCGCACCGGCGGCAAGTGCCACATCCGGGAAAATTTCCGGAGTCGGATTTGCCATAGCAAAAACAATTGCACCCGGATTCATTGATCTGACCATATCCGCAGTCACGCAGTCCGGCGCAGAAAATCCGAGAAAAATATCCGCCCCCTTCATCGCTTCTGCCAAAGTCCGCATGGGAGTATCTTTTGCAAAAAGTTTCTGCTCTTCACTCAAATCAGTCCGTCCGGTATGCAGCACGCCATTGATGTCGCACAAAATCATATTTTCCAGCTTCGCTCCGCCGGTAAGATAAAAACGGCTGCAAGCCAGACCGGCAGCACCGGCACCATTGACCACAAAACGGCACTCTTCAATTTTTTTACCGAGTACTTTCAATCCATTGAGAATGGCAGCAAGCGAAATAATTGCCGTTCCATGCTGATCATCATGGAAAACTGGAATATTCATCCGCTTTTTCAATTCGCGCTCAACGGTGAAACATGCCGGAGAAGCAATATCTTCCAGATTGATTCCACCGAAAGTCGGTTCAAGACACTCGACCGCACTGATCAATTTATCCGCATCAGTACGACCTTTTTCATTGAATACTTTTCCGAGACAAAGCGGAACAGCATCTATATCAGCAAAATGTTTGAAAAGAACAGCTTTACCTTCCATCACCGGCAAACCGGCTTCCGGTCCGATATTCCCCAGACCGAGAACCGCAGTTCCATCACTGACAACCGCCACCATATTGCCGCGGGTCGTATATTTCCAGACATTTTCTCCATCATCCTTGATCGCCAGACACGGCTGTGCAACACCGGGAGTATAGGCAAGACTCAATTCATCTGCGGCACTGCAGGGTTTGGTACTGTTTACGGAAATCTTTCCCGGACGGTCTCCTGCATGATAGTCCAACGCCAACTGTTTCAATTCTTCTGCGGTCATAATCTTATAATATCCTGAAATTTATTTATCTTAAAGTTGCGGACGCACATTCCACAATGTGCTTTGCCAATTACCATCAACAAACTCATAAACACCAAATGCTCCGGTAGCAAGTTTCAATGAACCTTCCGGTGCTTTCCCTTCCGGCAGAATCACCTTGGAAAAACGGGCGATCCCGTTGCTGGTCACAGCAACAACCGTTTTTCCGGCATACTGCTCAAGCACCATGGCTGCAAACTCATGCCATTGTTTTTCCAGTTCCGCAGCACGCCCGGCAAGAAAATACCATCCGCGGGGCAGAACAGCTTCTGAATCCCACTTTTTCAAAGCAGCTTTGCCGATTGCACGCAACTCATCCAAAGCTATATCCGGAGTTATCTCAAGAGCATTTTCGGCAATCCCGAGGCGGAGAACCACCTCATCTTCCGGTTTTCCATCATCACTGCCATAATCCAATTCCGTAAGGAATTCTGCCTCATGCAACGCCGCTTCCGGAAAAGAAGCAGCTATTCCCACTGCACTCTGACAGGTTCTCTGCAGCGGAGCATGAAAAATCACATCAGGAGAAAAACCTTTTTCAGCCAGCATTTCCCCGGCGGCATATGCCTGTTTCATACCGGTTTCAGTCAACGGAATATCAGTGGCACTGCCAACTCGCAGAATAACATCTCCGGAATTGAATGTATTTCCATGACGAACAACGATCAAACGGGTAACTTCACTCATTTCAACAACTCCCCTGCCTGCCGGATCAGTTTTTCCGCCCGGATCAAATCTTCCGGAGAATCCACACCACTGGTGGATGCATCATAACCGGCAGGATAATTTACCTCGACCATACGCACCGGAATACCGTTTTCAATGAAACGCAACTGTTCCAACTGCTCAAATTTCTCATATTCTCCAAGCGGAGCCTGTGAAAAGTATGCCAATGCCGCAAATTTATAAGCATACAAACCGACATGACGGCACACCGGAGATAAACCTCCGCCGGCAGCAAGCTTCTCCTCGCCGCGAATTGCCGGAATGATATTTTTGGAAAACCACTTTGCATTGCCGTCCATTCCGATGATTGCAGTTGTTCCGGAAAATGGAGAATCTTTCTTCGACTCACGCAATGCTGCCAATGCCGCCCAATCCAATCTGGTAAATGGTGTAGCAACCTGAGTTTCAGGATGTTCCTCAAAAGCATCAAGCAAAGCACTGATAAATTGCGGCGGACACAGAGGATTATCCCCCTGTAAATTCAAAAGAACATCAGGACGCTCCGCACGGTTGACCGCAACTGCCCACACCCGGTCAGAACCGGAACGGCAGCTTGACGGAGTTATCTCAACCGGAATACCATGCTTTTCACAATAATCTATGATCAGCGCACTGCCTTCTCCGGGTTTTTCCGGCTCTTCTGTGGCAACAACAGCTTCACAATCTTTACGGCTGCGGCAAACAGCATCAGCAATATCCCATACCCGCTGAATAATCGCCCTGCCGCACAATTCAGCCAGCGGCTTACCGGGAAAACGTTTTGATCCGTAACGTGCCGGAATAACAATCAGACTTTTCATTTTTCACCTGTATAAAAATGAGGAACGTGTAAGACGTTCCTCTGCAATCATTTTCTTCACGGACAAATTATTTGTTGACCGCAGATAACCCCGGCAGCTCAATATCAATACCATGATCAAAAGCAAGATAATGCGAGGTCGTCATCAACGTCACTGCCAGCAAAACAACCAGCGAAACAGCCAGCAATATCGCCGGAAGCACTCCCCCGCCGTTATCCTGTGCGGTATCCGGGGTTGCGGCGTCATCCGAAAAATCTCCGGCAACAGCATTTCCTCCGAAAACATCACCGGCATCGGGCAACGGACTTTTGAGATTCAACTCCACCAGCTCTTCATCATCGCCGAAAAGATTGCCTGACACCGGAGCCGGGGCAGGAGCTTCTGCTGACGGAGCAGGCACCGGAGCTTCTGCGACCGGTGCCGGAGCCGGAGCTTCTGCAACCGGAGCCGGAGCCGGAGCTGCAGGTTTAGGAGCAAACACCGGCTTTTTGATTTGCGGACGTTTGATCCTCACGGTACGGTCATCATCGGCTTCATTTTCATTTGCTTCTGCCGGAGCAGCGTCACTTTCTGCTTCTTTGCTGATCAACGGCATTTTGCGGGGCATGGATTTCAACTTCACCGTCATACGGGTACGGGTATCATCTTCAACCGGATCTGCTGCGGCTGGAGTTTCAACAGCCGGAGCAGCAGGGATTTCCGGTCCGGCAGCTTTCTGCTCCGCCGGATTGAGTTTCACCGTCAGACGGGTACGGGTGTCATCTTCAGCAACAGCAGGAACTTCTTTCCTGACTTCCGGAACTTTCGGGACTTCCGGAGCTTTCGGGACTTCCGGAACTTTAACTGCAGCTTTCATTGCCGGATTGAGCTTCACTGTCAATCTGGTACGGGTGTCATCTTCAACAGCATCTGCTGCCGGAGCTTTAGCCGTAACATCCTCAAGCACCGGACCGGTTGCAGCAGGAACGAGTGTGCGCAAACGCACGGTTTTTCTGGTTCTGGTATCCTCTGCCAATGAAGTCGGAGCTGCCGGAGTATTTTCCTGATCCGCCATATTTCAAATCCTTTCCTTCAAAATATATACTTAAATGTTTTATACTATTTTCACAGTCTGCCAATTATCAATTCTACGCTTTTTCCAACGCACTCATCCGCGCCGGAACATCACGGTAATTTGCCATACTTACCAGAATCTGCCGGTAACAATTTTTTGCTTCCTCTATATCGCCGGTAAGCTCACAGGCATTTCCCAGATAGTACAACGCTTCACGTTTATATTTATCCATACGGGGCATCTCATTGACCGCATCTCTCAAAAAGCCGACAGCTTTTTCAGCCTGATCAGCCAGTAACGCACATCTGCCCAGATAGACCAGACTGCCGCGCCGTTTCTGCGGATTTTCTGCGACAGAAGTGAAAGTAGCTTCCGCTTCAGCATACATGCCGCACTCAAATTGCAATTCTCCCAGATCAAATTGCAGCTGCATATCATTGGGGAAACGCTCCGCACGCATTCTGGTATGTTTCCAACGGTAAGCACTGATCTCTTTTTCCAATTCAGCGATCTGGGCTTCCGGATCCTCATAATCAGCCGGAGAATCTTTAAGTTTCTGCACTGATGCCTGCAGATTAGAGACATACGCCTTTTCAATATGCTTATCCAGCAACGGGTCAAGCACTCCAAGCTGATCAGACACGTTCCGGTACTCACGCAATGCATCCTCATATTTTCCGGCAATCATATAAGCATCTGCCATCTTGCGGCGCATATCCACAGAATCTTTTTTCTTCAACTCAACGGAGAAACGGTCGATAAGCAGCTGGGCCTGATCCGCATCGTGGATCGTTCCATCCAGCAGCTGCTGGATGATCGCATCTTCCGCATCAGCGGCATTAGCGGCTTTCTTGGACTTCTGATCATTGAAGTTACCGCGCTCAATACTGGCAAGCACCATCGCCGCCTGCAAACCGGCTTTATCAACATTTTTCTTATCAACGGCGTTGACAATAATATCCTGATGCACTTTGAGAGCATCGATTCCCTGCCCGTTGCGCTGCATAGCTTCTGCAAGTTTTTTCATCCGTATCGGATTGGGATGCAATTTACACAAAACCTGCCACGCGGAAACCGCCCCCCACGGAGATCCGGCATTTTCACATGCTTTGACCAGAGCATTCAGCACGGATGGATTATCAACACATGCCGCCAGACTTTCCTCGCACATTTCCATCGCCCGCACCGGGTCACTGGAAGCCACCATATTGATGCGTATCGCTTTGAAAGCCCCGCAGAACTTCGCCCAGAATTTTGCTCCGCCGCTCAATGTTTTAAGTTTACCCAGCTCATACTCGCGCAGTTTGTCATAAATAACCGGAACTTCCGGGTTTTTACTGAGAACCGGCCACAAAACTTCCACTGCTCCGTCAAAATCCCCTGCGCCCGCCATGCGTGCCGCACGGGTAAGAGAATCCCGGACATATATAGGAGCCTGACTGACTGTCTTACGAACCATAATAATTAATCACCCTGATATTCAATAACTCATATGCACACTAATATACATATATGTAATATGTACTGCAAAGGCGATTTTTACAAGCTGCTTTCTCAAGAATCAGCAAAAAATTTCCATTTTTTTCTGTTTTTCTCATCCGGCAGATTGCAAATACCGCAATTACGGCAATTCAATCCCTGCGGTGGCACATACAATCTGCCGCTGCGAATCGCCTTGCGGCGGTTGAAATAATTTTTCAGAGCCAATATGCATCCGACAATGATAAATGCTCCGGGAGCTGCTCCGGGGAGCAGAAAATCTGTTGTCCAGCCGGGAATGAGTTTGACCCCGAAAACCGCTCCACCGGTGAGGAACTCTCTGATCAATCCAAGCATAGTCAATGTCAGAGTGAATCCGATCCCCATTCCGGCACCATCCAGCATAGAACGGAAAGGAGAATTTTTAGAAGCAAATGCCTCGGCTCTGCCAAGCACGATACAATTCACCACGATCAGTGGAATAAATATTCCCAATGCCTCATACAATGCCGCCGGAGCATAAGCCTGAAGCAGCAAATCGACCACCGTCACAAAAGCCGCAATAACCACTATATAGACAGGAATACGGATCTTTTTCGGAGTAACCGGCGCAACCAGACTGATAACCAGATTACTTCCGGTCAGCACACAGGTAGTGGCGATCCCCATTCCCAAACCATTGGCAGCACTGCTGGTAAGTGCCAATGTCGGACAGGTTCCCAACAGCAGAACCAATACCGGATTCTCTTTCCAGATACCTTTGGTAAAATCCTGAAACAAAGAATTTTTCATCTCTGATTTTCTCCTTTCCCGATCAATCCGGATGCCGCAAACTTAGCCGCTATATCATCAACCGCCACAGTAACAGCCCGGCTGGTAACTGTTGCTCCGGTAAGATAATCAAAATCACCGCCGTCTTTACTTATCTGCCATGACCCGGCATCGGCTGCGGAACGTCCGCGAAATTGATCAAGCACAGCATTGGACGGAGTTTCCGGAGCTTTTTCAAACAGATTGAGGATCGTCCGCTGAAACTTCCGGTCACAGACATTTGCTCCCAACCCCGGTGTTTCACGGTGCCGCAACACTTCTACAGAGGTGATCATTCCATCAACGGTAAAGCCGACCAGCACCTCTATCTCTCCGCCATAACCGGAAACTCCGGATAATCCGGCATAACCGACAATCTCCCCGCCATTGAGAACCGGAAAAAATGTCACGCCGTCATACTCGACCGGATTACCTGTCCGGTCAAATTCCGGCAGCAGCAAACGGTGAAATGCTTTCTGACGGTTACTTTCCACCGCTTCAGCGATCGGCTCCGCTGTCCACCGGGAAACCATCGCCAGCACCAGTGCGGCAATCAACGCCACCACTCCCAGAAATACACCGAGAGACAAAATATCTTCACGTTCACGCAGCTTCATTCAGCTTTCTCCAACTTACGAACCGGAACATACCCGAAAGGCCGGTGACCGAACCGGCGGTCGATCAGAGGCACTAACGCATTCATAAACAAAATTGCAAAACTGACCCCTTCCGGGTAGTTGCCGAAAATCCGGATCACCGCAGTCAAAATCCCGCATCCGACAGCAAAAACCACACAACCGCTTCCTGTGATCGGACTGGTAACCATATCGGTCGCCATGAATACCGCCCCCAGCAGCAATCCTCCATTCAGCACATGAAAAAGCGGCGACGGGGAAACTCCGGGGAAAAAGTAATGTATCACACCGGAAACCACTGCCACAGTACCGACAAAAAACAGCGGAACCCGCCAGTTTATCAGATTCAATGATACCAGAATCACATAGCCAAGCAGCAAAGCAAATACACTTGTTTCCCCCAGACAACCGGCACGGTCGCCCCAGAAACAGCGTTCCAGCAGAGCTTTACTGTCCATCGCGGCAAAATTTTCCACCGCCTCCTGTTCCCGACCGGAAATCTTTTCCGTTGTACCAACCACCCCCAATGGAGTTGCACAGGTCACTGAATCAACATCATTGCTGAAAAATTCACTGCGAACCGGATAATCGTTTTCCTTCATCCCCCGGGACGGTGTCCAGCAGGTCATCGCAGCCGGAAGCGCGATGAGCAGACCAACCCGGGCAACCAATGCCGGATTGAAAGGATTGTTGCCCAAACCGCCGTAGATCTGTTTACCAAGCCAGATCGCCAGAATTGCCCCTATCGGCGGTACATAAAGCGGAACCGCAGGAGGCAGACACAACGCAAGCAGTACTCCGGTCAATGCCGCCGAAAAATCCCCTATCGTGCGCCACACCGGCTTACCGGCAAAAGCACACCAGACAGCTTCTGCTGTAACACAACAAAATACTGTATAAACGATCACCAGCAATGCTCTCAAACCGAAAAACCACACCGAGGCAACGATCGCCGGCAACAATGCCAGAATCACACCGCCCATGATCTTGCGCAGATTTGCCCCGGTGGAAAGGTGCGGAGAAGAACTCAACACCAGATTACTGCCGGTCGGTAATTTCATACCGCTGTTTTCATTATCCATCATCGTAAATCAATCCCTACTTTTTGGCAAGTTGTTTGCGAAGTTCCGCTTTTGCCCGGCGGATATTCTGCACCAGCGGCCGGTGATCCGGACAGACATAAGCGCATGATCCGCATTCCATACAATCCATAACATGATTCTGATACGCCAGGTCGATACGGTCTGCCTCGATCGCTGTGGAAAGCAGACATGGCATCAAATGCATCGGACACCCCTGTACACACCGCCCGCAACGGATACAGCCGCTGGCTTCATAATTTACCGCCAAACGGGGCGGCAGCAGCAGGATCCCGGAGGTGTTTTTAGCTACCGGCACCTCAAATGACCGCTGCGCAAATCCCATCATCGGTCCACCGAAAATCAATTTTCCCGGCTCCTCGGTCACGCCCCCGGCAAGTTTGACCGCTTCTATTGCCGGAGTTCCGATCTTCAACTTCCAGTTTCCGGGAGAAACGACCACATCTCCGGTGACAGTAACAATTCTTTCCACCAGCGGAATTCCTTTCAATACCGCATCAGACAAAGCGGCGGCAGTAGCAACATTCTGCACTACACAACCGGCATCCATCGGCAGACCGCCAGAACGCACCTCTCTGCCGGTGATCGCATTGATCAACTGTTTTTCAGATCCCTGCGGATAACGGACTTTCAGAGGAACAACTGATACGCCATAGCGGTTTTCATACTTTTCCAGAGCTTCAATTGCATCTGACTTATTGATCTCCACTCCGATGTAAGGATGGCGCACGCCGATTATTCTGCCGAGCATGGCAGCTCCACGCATGACCTTTTCAGCTTTTTCAAACATCAACCGGTGATCTGCGGTAAGATACGGTTCACATTCCGCTCCGTTGAGGATCAGGGTATCGATATTTTTTTCCGGCGGCGGAGATAACTTCACATGAGTTGGAAATGAAGCACCGCCCATACCGACCAAACCGGCATCGATCACCCGCTGTTTCAAAAGAGCCGGGTCGGTACATTCCCAATTGTCAATCGGATCAAACGGTGGAGTTCCGGCATCATCCCCATCGGAAATGATCACGATCGCCGGAGCTGTCACTCCCATGGGCCCCGGCACTTCGATGATCCCATCCACGATCCCGCTGGTAGGAGCATGCAAATTGGCAGAAACAAAACCATCTGCCCTGGCAATCAACTGATATTTGGCGACCCGGTCACCTTTTTTGACCACCGGAACAGGAGGTTTGCCGGCATTCTCCAACAGCAGCACAAAATATTTTTCCAGCAATGGAGCATTCCGGACTGCCTGATGACAGGTCAATTCCTTGCCGTCTCCTGCCGGATGTATCCCCCCGGAAAAGGTCATTACACTGCGAGAACTCTTATTCATTTCTTATCCTCTTTCACCTTGCGGTATGCCGCCTCGATACGCTCCTCAACCGGGAGCAGACATCCGACCGGACAACAGATTTTTTCCACACTTTCCCGGTCAAGGCTCAATTCATTATCATAGTCCACTTGAGCAAGGAAACCGGAAAATTTGAATTTTTCCCCGAATAGCTTTTCGCATTTATGGCAACCGATACAGCCGGCTTTACAGAAGTTGCGCTTGACAGCACCTTTTTCCGGAGAATTGCAATACACATGATAATCCGCATCCGCCGGAACCATCTTGATCACGCCCCTCGGACAAGCAGCTGCACATTTACCGCAACCGACACACAATTCACGGTGAACCACCGCTACATGAGCAATGATCTCAATCGCGCCGAAAGGACACTTTCTTGCACAGGTTCCCAATCCGAGGCAACCGTAACGGCAGGCATCCGGCCCTCCGGCAACCATATTTGCCGCCACACAATCCAGCGCACCATTATATGCCATTCTCGGCACCTCACCAATATAACTGCGGCAGCAGACAACCGCCTGTTTCCGCTCCACTTTTCCCGGATCGATCCCCAATGCCAGTGAAATCGCAGTCAGTTGTTCAGAACTGGAAACCGGACAATTTGCCGGAGTAACCTCCCCTGCAGCCAGAGCTTTGGCAAAATCCGCACACCCGGCTTTGCCGCATCCGCCGCAATTCGCACCGGGAAGCAATTCCAGTGCCAGATCGACCCGCGGATCGGATTTCACCCGGAAAAGACGGACAAAAACAGCAATGATCCCGCCGAGAATGATCCCCAGACCACCCATCAGCAGTAATGCAAAAAGAACAGTATTATCCATAAATCAAATTCCTCTTTTCAACACAATCCGGCAAATCCGGCAAATGCCATCGCCAGAATCCCGGCAGTAACCAGCGCAATGGGAGTGCCTTCAAATGCTTTTGGCGGTTCAGCAAGTTCCAATTTCTCACGAATGCTGGAAAAAAGAACCAGAGCCAGAGCGAAACCGACTCCGGAAAACGCCCCGAATACAGTGGAATCAAGAATATTCCTGCCGCTTTCTGCATTTATCGTTGCAGCTCCGAGAACGGCACAATTCGTCGTGATAAGCGGCAGATAGATCCCCAGCGCACGGTAGAGAACAGGACTGACTTTCTGCAGCATGATCTCCAACAGCTGCACCAGTGCGGCAATAACCAGAATAAAGGTCAAAACCCGCAAAAAACCCAGATCGATCTCCTTGCCGTTAAGTGTAAACTTAAGCAGACAATTGGAAATCACCGCCGTGATGCACGAAGCAAGAGCCATGACTACAGTCACCGCTCCGCCCATCCCCAAAGCGGTATCAAGTCTTTTGGAAACTCCGAGAAAGGGGCAGATGCCCAGAAAACGGGTCAAAACAAAATTATTGACCAAAACAGCTCCTATTGTCAATTCCAGATATTTCATAATTTCTCCATGGTTTCACCGCCCGACGGAAAAGAATTCTTCGAGCAGACAGTCTTTACACTAACTCCGCACAACATACCCAATTTGCCGGAAAGCGAATTTATCACATCTCCCGGTGCATCCAGGATAACACTGATTATACTGACATTGCGTTCACGGTGCGGAATACCCATTCTGCCGATAATATACTTACCGTTTTCATGAAGCAGACGATTTATTTCTGCGGATTGTGACACATCTTCCACAATTATACCGATCAATGCTATGCGGTTCACCGGAACTCTCCTTCTTTTCAACTATATATCGAGGTAATATATACTCTTGCATCGTATTTTGCAAGTTTTTCAACTGTTTTTTTGTTTTAAAACAAAAGCTGATACCGGCACCGGACACAGAAAAAAAGACGGAGCCTTTCATGCACAGCTCCGTCTTCTGAAGTTTGATTATTTACTTTGAAGCCATCTTATCCTGTTCAACCACAATCACATCATCAAACAGAACTCTGCCGCGTGAAGGTCCGTCATGGATGGTCAGATAAATATCTATTTTCCCATTTGCTCCTGCAACAACATCATGCACGATAAATCTGTACCACTGCCCATTGGTATCCCCCAGACGCAAATGGACAATTCTGGAACCATCCCGGTACCAGATATGCATCAAATCGGCTCCGTCGAGTGACTTTGTCGCGGCGGCAACAGTGTATTTTCTGCCCGGAATCAATCCTGCAGCTTCCATGATCATCCGTCCCCACCCTTTGCGCACGATGGTGATGCATCCGGCTTTCTGACCATGATATGCCTCTGTATCGATCACAGAATAGCGGAATTCGCCGCAACCGTCAAATTGCGGCGTATTACAAGAGACATATTTGAAGCCTGCTTCAAAACTGCCGTTGGACAATTTATTGTTTTTCCGGATATTTTCCGTAATGACATCTTTTTCGCAGGGAAACCACATATTGACCGTATCCGCCATCTGATAAAGTTTATTTTTTTCAAACCGCACTCTTGCCAGATAACGGGATTGACCGGCAACAGCAGCCTCTGCTTCAGCGAGCAGTTTTTTTGCAGCAGGAGCAATAGCAGTGATGTATTCGGTGATATTGGTCATCGTATCAAGATTTTTCCCGGTAACAGCAATGCGTTCATTAAGCAGCCGGTAATATTTGTACATCGGTTCTGCCGCATTACCATAGATACCTTTGCAGAACTTCATGGTCAATTCTTTCACATCCTGATCAGGATCCCACGCCAGCGAGATCCGCAGATATTCGGTCAATGGACTCGGATAAAGCCCTTCATTGAAAAATCCTGCCAGTTTCAATTCGCTGTACGCTTTCACGTCCTGCGCCAATACATCATCATAAGGATGGAGCCAGTCACGGAAAAATACTTTCACCCCCATATCGCGGGAAACGATCTGACCGGGATAATTATCTGCCCACTCCTTGAGCCGTTTGTAATAAACCGCATTTTCCGGATCAGTTATCGGTCTGGTATAATTGCGGTCGTTGTAACAGACCCAGATATAAACATTTTCCGCCACACGGAATGACGGCATATCCTCATGGTTGCCGTATGCATTGATTTTCAGCATCACATCCGGATATTCCCGGCGGAATACCTCGGCAACCTCATTGACAAAACGGAAAACCCGGTCACTGCCGTTTTTACCGTATGCCTGACACAATTCGCACTCACAATAACCGCCGCCGTCATTGGCTTCAAGCGGCAGAATTTTTGTGGAAGGATATTTTTTCATATATGCCAGCATATTATTGATAAAATGCCGGCGCAATTCAGCATTGCCGATACACAACTGGCTTTGACTCCACCACGGCGGCCCCGAAAGCGGAGGCGGAGTCCGTTTCCCATTCAGCAGAGGATTCCATTCGATATGCTCATTCAGAGCTTTTCTGCCTGTCCAAAATGCCCAGCAATGTGAACCGAATGAAGGACGGATCCCATGAGCAAGCATGGATGAAAGCTGTAAAGTCCCCGGTGGATTCTGTGAACGTGAACGCCATCCGGAAAATGCCATCCACCGGAAAAGCCGGTTGTAATCTCTGGGAAAATTGTGCATATTACGCACTTTGAAATGCGGTTTTTTCACAATATCGATATTACCGGCTTCCACGGTCTTTCTCTGCGGGATCTCCAGCCACATCTCTTCCATATACGGCCAGAATATCCCCTGATCACGCAAGAATGCATAAACTGCCATCAGCGAACCGAATTCACCGCCGCCGGTGAGCGTGAGAGATTTTCCGTCACAGGCAATTCTGATCTGATCCACCTCAAATTTATCCATATCAAAGCCGATAAAAACGGGATTTGCCGCATTCTTATCGGTGGAAACAGTAAGTTTTGCTCCGCTCATCCGGTAAATAAAGTCGACTAATTCATCTGCCGAATACTTCACCATCTTTGAAGCATTTTCCGGAATTACGACCGTTGCATTCGGTTTACCATCCACCGTCAGCTGAAATGCAGCTGAAAGCAGCGAGCAGAAAAAAATAATCAATGCCGTCAGAAACTTTTTCATTTCAAATCACTCCCAGAGGAATGGGGCCTTATAGCCGTTGTTTGAGCCGTCATGGTAAACAATGTCAGAATCCATAACATGCCCGTCAAGCATAGCAAGATTCACCCGGGTCATTCCTCCATGCCGCCAGCCGAAATAATTTAACTCCTTACTGGTGTAAAGTGCAAGCTTTGCATTGTCATTGTGCAGAAAGAATTTCTCGCTGGCATCCACAAACATCATGATCGATGAAGGATATTTCACCGCAATTCCGGTTTTGACATTTTTATTATCGTATGCCCGGTTCATCGCATAACTGGTGAATTTTTCACCGTATGAATCCGAAGTTTTCCATGCCGTTTTGGTCGCATCACTGGGACAGACCAAAGCTTCTCGATCTTTTATCTCCCGGGTGTAAAGCATCAATGCCCAAGTTTGCCCGTTTACTCCCTTATTTTTATTGACACTCATCGACATACCGTCAAAATCATCGGTGTACTGCAAAAATGCCATACCGATCTGTTTCAGATTGCTGATACAACTGGCACTTCTTCCGCGTTCACGGGCTGAATTGAGTGCCGGAAGCAAAATAGCAGCAAGAATTGCAATAATGGCGATTACTACGAGCAGTTCTATTAAAGTGAATGCGCTCTTGGGGAGAGGGGAAAAACTTCTTTTCACGGGAAAAGAGGTTTTTCCCCTCTCCCCAAACCCCACTCCCCTTTTCAAGAAAAGCGGAACTTTTTGTTTTGTCTCACATGCAGATTGGCGTGTAAAGAAATACAATGATGAGATAACAGTACTTACGAGCAGTTCAATGAGAGTAAGGCATGGATGCTTTACTCTGCTATGGCAGATGACATTCTTCATGAAATTTTCTCCTTTTGTTTGGTTAAGGGACTATTTTTTTTGATTATTTCCGGTCAATACCAATCATCCGGCGTTGATTTTCTGAACTTATTATGTTCCCCGGAGGACAGAAATACCATGCACCGGGAACAGTATTCCCATTGGCAAAGCGGTCTTCAAGAACCTCCAGAGCCAGTTGAAAATGTCCTGCAAAATTATTATCCAGACAATTGACAAACATCTCACGCTGCATCTCATCCTGCTTGCAGCCGATACTGACGATCTCAAGATCATCCGGAATTTTTATTCCCAGCTCAATTGCCGCTGTTACAAAACTGGGCAGAGCTGACGGCAGGATCACGGCATCCATATCATGAATGTTTTCTTCAAGGTAACTTTTGAAAAGTCTGACCTTGTCTTTTTCACTCAATTCATTCCGATCCATATCCAGAGAGAAAAGATGACGGCGCATCCATTCAAACGACAATCCTTCCGCAGCAACCATATTGCGCCATGCCGCAATACGCAAAGATTCCAATTCGCTGTGCGGCAGCAAAACAGCAAGTGCAACTTTTTTTCTGCCGAGCCGGGCAAAGTGTTCCATACACACCCTGACCGAGGCAAATTCATCAGCCACAATACCGGTTATTTCCGGATTTCCCGAAAGTCTGCCCAGCACGATCACCCTTTTGGCAACATGCCCGAATGTGGCGGAAAAACGCTCCCAGTTGACATTGAATGCGGTTATAATAGTAAAAGCATCCGGCGAATTTATTGCCGGCTTTAAATCATAAATATCTTTATTCGTCAGAAGCAGATTGACATGCCATGCATTTTTTTCAAATACCTCAATGCCCTTTTCAAATGCATAACGGTAACTTTTGTAATAGCCGTGGGTGGAAATTATATTGACCTCTTTTCTGGCACTCGCCATTCCCGGTGCAGCATAGCAGACAAAATAGCCGATCCCCGGCTGACAGCGCAAATACCCCTCGGTTTCCAGAAATTTAACCGCTTTACAAATCGTAACATAGCTCAAATGGTATTCTTCACACAACTCATTCAAACTTGGAAATCTGCTGCCGAAAGCAAATTCACCGCTGATTATCCGTTGTGCCAGATGTTCTTTGGCCCGGCTGCATTTTATATTCGATGACAAACGTGCGCTCATGCCCACTCCCCCTTTTTATGGTATATAATATATTCTATATACCCAAATTTGTCAATGTGATTTTTTCAAAAAAAACTAATTTTTTGGAGATCCCCCTGATAAAATCCTCAAAAATGTTAACTGTCAAGGAATTTACGTCTGAAACGACGAGGAGTTTCATGGAAGTTCTGCCGGAATTTTTTGCAGAAATAATTGCTGTCGTAAAAGCCGCAGTTTATGGCAATCTCACCTATCGGCAAATCGGTATTTATCAATTGATCCATTGCATGCTGCAAACGGATCTTTATCAGATATTCCACCGGAGAACACCCAACTGCTTCCGGAAAATGGCGGGAAAAACTGCGTACAGACATTTTTGCTTTACGAGCCAGAGTTTCCACCTTTATAACTTCCGTGTAATGCCGGTTTATATAACGCAAAGCGTCGCCGATCATAAAACGAGCCTGCTGCCTGGCTGAATCAAAGCCGCCTTTGCGGGCAAGAAAAACCAGAACTTCAAGAAACAGAGCCAGAGTACTCAGCTGGCACCCCGGCTGAATACTTTTCAACTCATCATCAATCTTTTCCAGCATCCCCAGCAGAATATCAAGATCAGCCTTTTCCAAATGCATCACCGGTTCAGCATAAACCGTCTTCTCATTCTCATCCGGAAATATCTTCCTGAAAAATGCCAGCGAATATCCGTCGAGCATCGGCATCGACAGCCGGGAACGGTCAAAAATCAGATTGACGATCTCCATATCTCCCGTTTCATCATAGGCATGGATCACTCCGGGGTGAATAAGCAGAACATCCCCACAGCTTACCGGCACTTTCCGGTCATTGACCAGATGCAGTGCATTTCCGCCGGTAATGATGGCTATTTCAGAATAATTGTGGTCATGAAAGAAGCACTCCGGATGATCCCCTTTGTCCCGATATACCAGGTATAAAGGCAGACTTCCTTCCCGGACAAAGCGGGAAATAACCGAATGATAAACACTTTTCACTTTTCTTTCCTTCACTGACCCCAAAAAACGTTTTGGCTGTATTATACTATATATCGGCGTATTTTTCAAGGTTTTTTGCAAAAAAAACAGTATATTATACCATAAAACTAATTACAGCACAACTTTATAAACTTTTTTACAGAAAGGAACCTTTATTATGAAACGATTTCTGACAGCAGCATGCACTCTTGCCGGCATGCTGCTTTCGGCAGATGTAACGCTTCCGTCGATCTTTTCCGATCACGCTGTCATGCAGCGGTCAAAGGCAACTGCCATTTACGGGAAAGCCGATCCGGGAGAGAAAGTTTCTGCAGTTTACGGCAGCGCAAAAGGAGAAACTATTGCCGGAAAAGACGGAAAATTCACACTGACACTCGATCTGTCAAAAGATGACGGAATTGCCAAAGAATTGACCGTATCCGGCAAAAATAAAATCGTTATCAAAGATGTGATCGCCGGAGAAGTGTGGTTCTGCGCCGGTCAAAGCAATA
Source organism: Victivallaceae bacterium (assembly GCA_045534015.1). Taxonomy (GTDB): domain Bacteria; phylum Verrucomicrobiota; class Lentisphaeria; order Victivallales; family Victivallaceae; genus UBA1784. Next base: position 61,937 of record JAZSIZ010000072.1, read on the forward strand.
TGGCAATGATCATTGACCGTACTATGAATGCCCGGGAAGTGGTAAAAAATTCTGCAAACAACAAAATCCGTATGTTCTCCATGCCTTTACGCACCAATCTTGAGCCGCAGGATGATGCTCCGGGACAATGGCTGATCGCCTCTCCTGAAAATACCGGCAGATTTACTGCGACAGGTTACTATTTCGCCCAAGCCCTCAACCGTGAACAAGGGGTTGCGGTTGGCTTGATCAATCCGTCATGGGGCGGCAGTTTCATTGAAGCGTGGATCTGTAAAGAACATCTGAAAAATAGTACTCCGGCGGTCAAAGCCTCTGCAGATAAAGAGCTGGATAACTATATAAATTACACGACCTACCGTGATGCCTATATCAAAAAACTGCAGGCATGGGAAAAATCGCTCAACTGGGTCGATGACGGAAAATCCACTGCACCGCCGGCAGATGCAAAATGGGAAAAATCCCCTGCCCTCACATCCGACTTTCCCTTTCAGGGTGTTATCTGGTTTCGCAAAACGATCGACCTGAAACCGGAGGACATCCGTCCTGACGGCAGAGTCGAAGTCTATTTCAGAAAAATAATGGTCGGAACCACTATCTACTGGGATGGTAAAGCTGTCCTCACGGTATCCCGGGCAAGAAGTGTCGAAAACTGGCCAATCCGTTTTTACATTGCGGCAAAACCGGGCAAACACACGATGATGATGCGGGTTTCCGGCACAGAAAAAGTATTCCATTTCCCGGGAGAAAACCGCATCGGCAAACAACCCAATGCCGCCGGTTGGGAATTCTTCCGGGAAAAAGTTTTCCCGCAAGCTGCTCCGGAAAAAATTGCCGCTCGTCCCTTCTTCATGCCGACCCGCCCATACGCAAATCAGATGCCAAGCCAGATTTTCAATGCTCTGGTCAATCCCAATATCCGTTACACCGCCAAAGGAGTCCTGTGGTATCAGGGAGAAAGCAATGCCACTCGATATAAAAGTCATCTCTACGGTGAACATATCAAGGCTCTGATCACATGCCTGCGGAAAAGTTCCGGCAATCCTGAATTGCGCTTTTATGCCGTTCAGCTTCCAAATCATCAGGCAAAACAGAGTGATCCCAATATCACCGGATACTGGCCGATAGTCCGGAATGGTCAAACCAAGGCACTGAAAATGTTCCCGTATACCGCCGAAGTGATCATCAATGATACAGGCGAAGCCAATGATATTCATCCAATCGAGAAAAAACCTGTCGGAGACCGGCTGGCGGCAATCGCCCTCAACCGGGATTACGGCAGAAAAGATATTATCTGTGATGCTCCTCAAGCGGTCAAAGCCTATAGAAAAGGTAATGTGGTAACGGTGGAATACACCAACTGCCACGGCGGCTTGATTGCCCGTAAACTGCCGGAATCCTACTGGTTGATCCGCAATCAGAATAAAACAGCAAAACTCGTTCCCAATTCACCGGGGAGCGAAGTGGAAGGATTCGCCCTTTGCGGCACAGACGGCAAATGGTTCTGGGCAAATGCAAAAATCGAAGGTAACTGTGTCATCGCAAGTTCAGAAAAAGTTCCGGCTCCGGTCAAAATCCGTTATGCTTATCAGAATAATCCGACCTGCAATCTTTTCAATGGTGCAGGATTGCCAGCCGGACAGATGGAGATGGATATTCAGTTCAAGGATAAATCTCCGGCTGCAAAGGAACACTTTTCATTGAAAATTGAAAAAATTTATCCACCCAACATCCTGCCGAATCCGGAATTCAAAACAGCCGCCGACGGCACTGTCCCGGGATGGCAGTTTATCGATTTTTCCAAACGGGGCGGTTTTACGTTTTCCATAAACAACGGAGTGGTCACGATCACCAACAGTATCAAAAGTTATGCGTATTACACCTGCTTCAACGTGCCTGTGGAAGAGGGAACAACTTACTATGCAGGCGGCAGTATGCGCAGTGCCACCAAAGCTTTGATCTGGCTGGAAACATTGCAGTACAGCGATAAACTCCCGCCATACTATCCGCCGTACAGCAACACCACAATTTTTGCCCTGCAGGCAGAACCGAGTACCGACCCGGTGTTGAATAAAGAGTTGAAACTTTTTCTTGATCCGGAGTATATCGTGGATTCTTCGACATGGATAACCGGCGGCAAAGAATTCACCGTCCCCAAGGGGCACGGAATAACAAAATACAACTTCATGGCAGGCTGCTACGGCGGTAAGCCGGGACATGTTTCCTATAAGATGCCGTTTCTGGTCAAAGCGGAACATCGTGTAAAAATCACATTGTATGGAAAAAATTTCACTTCCGCTGCGATTTTCCGCCGTCCCCGTCAGCAAATTTCTGTACACAAACTTGATCCTGTTGCTGCAGAACAGAGCATAGAGGGAATTCTTCCCTCACGCCTTGATTCATACTTTATCGAGTTGACCGGCAGTGATGGAAAAAAATATGAAAGGGCATTATAATGAAAAAATTGTTTGTTTCATTGTTGGCAGGATTACCGTTTTTCCTTGCTGCGGCTGACTTCACCGCGGCGGATTGTGATTTTTCCATTGTCCGCAGACACAGCTCCACCCCGTTGATGCTGAAAAAATCAGCCCCCGGCAGATTTGTATCCGGTGATCTGACAGTAACAGTGGATGAAAAAAATATTCCGCAGGGCAAAGAGATAACCCTGACCTTCACTGTCTTTGAAAAAAGTTCTTCCGTGTATCTGTTGGAAGTTTCCGCAAAGGGCTACTTGAAAAATCCGGAAAAATATTTTGATGGTCATCAGGAAAACATTCTTGATTCTTCAATGACCAAAGAGACCATTTTTGATACATTTCCGTTGGCAGCGGTATATAACAGTAAAGAATATCTTGCCATCGGCATAGCTCCGCACACCGTCTATGGTTATCTGAAAAGTTCTGCGGCGAAAAACGGTGAGTTCTCCTATACGACCAAAGTCGTGGCAGATAATATCAAACCGCAAAAGATAAGTTTCACCATCTTCCGGGGTGAAGCTGACTTCGGCTGGTGCAATGCAGTGGCGGCTTTCCAGAATGCCTATTCTGAATTTTTCTCCCCAATACCGGGGATGGATGAGCGTATCTACGGTGTCGGAGGTTATCTGACCAGCAATCACGTCACCAGAGATCTGGAAATCAATGCAGCCAGATTTCTCAAGCAGACATGGGAATGGACATTTGTGCCGTGGAACCGTTCCGGACAGTGGTACATTGATCCGGAAGACTGGAAGCCCGGAGACGGATATTACTGGTATGATAAATATCGGGAAAACACACCGTGCAGTTATGAAAATTACCGCAAATATGAAAACTACCGTTTCATTTCCGGCAACCGTCAGGCTGCGATGATGTATTACATCCTGCTCAAAGACACCTGGCACGAAGTCGTGGAAAAATATCCGGATTGCCTGAGTGTCAATGAAAAACTCCAGCACCGTCCGAAATCCCATACCACCAGCAGAAAAGATAACAAAGGCTTCACCCGCCTGACTTTTGCCGCCGGCAGCGGATTGCAGGCTCACCTGGAAAGCGAGCTGCGCAAAGCATCTGAAAATTGTGAAATCAGCGGTTTTGCTCTGGATATGGCAAACTGGGAATACAATGAATACAACAATGCCCAGCGCAAATTTGCCACCGGCAGGGCGTTTGATGACAACGGCAATATTTACACCCCGGTTTCCGTGGCAAATATCCCCATTCAGCAATTCATCCATACCCTGAAACGGAACGGCAAACCGATGGCTGTCTACAACAATCAGGCGATCAGTGAGATCGCCGCGCACTCAGTTTTCCACGGAGATGCAGTCATGTTTGAAGGAAATGTGGAACTGGCTGCAGAAAATGTCCTGCCTTTGCGTTTGATGGCAGGTAAAAAACCGATGTCTTTCTGGAGTGAGATCGGGGTGCATCAGCGTTCCCGTGCCATCGACTGGCCCAAATTACGGAATCTGCCCAACGGGGTCAATAAAGCCTACGAAGGACTTGCCCGCTACCTTCTGCTCTACTGTCTGCGTTACGGAGCGACTCCGATGAACTGGGCGGTGGAATTCAACCGGACAAAAGTATTCAAACCTCACATCGACTTGCTGGTGGATCTGAAGAAAGCCGGTTTTCAGGTGATCCCGGCAATTTCCGGAGATGAACGGCTGTGGTTCGGCAGATTCGGTGAAGATAGCAATACCATTTTCACCATCTGCAATCCGCAAAAAGAAACAGTTACAGCCGAACTGAAACTGCACAGAAAATATCTGGGAAAATTTTCACCGCAAGCTTTTTATGGAAAAGTCGATAATATCTCTGCCGGCAATGATTACTTCAGCATCTCATGCACTATTGCTCCAAAAAGTTTCATTGTTCTGCGCGATAAAAATTATAAATCTGAAAGTACTGCTGTTTTCGGAGAAAAACGGGCAATATGCCGGTTTTTCACGCTGCAGGACGCCCAGAATCCCAAAAGATTTTCGGTATTTGCCTCAAAAGATTCGGAAGTTCTTTTCGACTACATAGACCGTTACTATCCTTTTGTCTACGCCTGCCGGGACCTGACGAAAAACCGCGGTTTCAGCCGGATGGTATTCAAAATGGATCCCAAATACAATACGATATGGAAACTCCGCAAAAGCGACCGCATTTCCGGAAAAATGATCATCATTGCCCCGGCAGCAAACATGCCGGCTTTGCGCAACCGGCTCACTCCGGAAGAACAATCTATTGCGGCGGATTCGGAACACGGTTTCATCAAGCTTTTCAATGATCTGCCTATTCTGTGGATCGGCGGCAAAGATCTGAATGCCCGGCGGAAAGCAATGGAAACTTATCTCGGGCTGATGGATTGGCACATGGGATTGTAAAAATCAGTTTTTCACGATAAATTCGAGCGGGAAACAATTGCATTTCCCGCTTTTTTATTGTATATTATCTCAATTTGAACAGCAAAACAGAGGTTTGCATGGATAAATTGATAGTTTTTGATCTTGACGGAACTTTGATCGATTCCATAGGCGGCATCGCCAATTCAGTCAACCGTACCAGGGAAAAATTCGGAGCAGCTCCACTGGATAAAACAGTTATCCAATCTTATGTTGGCAACGGAATAAAGAAACTGATGGAGCGGGCATCAACTGATTTTCAGACCGCAATACCGATGGATGAGATCGTTGCGACAGCGACCGGATTTTATGCCGATGCCCCGCTCGTTGACACCCATCTTTATCCGGGGGTTCTGGAAACTATGCAAAAACTCCGGACAAATGGTTTCCGCCTCTGCGTGGTAAGCAACAAACCTCAACTGATTTCAGATAAAATAATTGCCGGATTGGGAATCGCTGATTTGCTGGATTTCAATATCGGCGGCGGAGCAGGATTTCCCCTGAAACCAGCTCCTGATGCGATTGAATTTCTGCTGAAAAAATTTGACATACAACCGGCAGATGCATTTGTTGTGGGGGATAATTACACCGACCTTGCGGCAGCAGAAAATGCCGGAGTGCGTTCAATTTTCTGCCGTTTCGGTTTCGGAGAAAAACAGGATTTTTCCGCAGATATGGAAATTGATACTTTTGCGGAATTGATAAATTGTCTGCTTTAACACTCTAATACAGAAAGGTTGTTATTTTATGAAACTGCGTGTAATGAGTTACAACACCCAATCAGGATTTGCCATCGGCAGAAAAGTCCATGATTTCCGTCCGCAGGCGGATCATATAGCCTCTTATTCACCGGATGTGGTTGCTTTGCAGGAAGTTTCCATCCGCCATCCCAAAGGCGAACAGATCGACTACCCGGCTGAAGTGGCAAAGCGCATCGGCATGAATTATCTTTTCGGCAAAGCCATGGAGCTGCCCCCGGACGGCATTTACGGAGTGGCGATCCTTTCCAAATATCCGCAGGAATTGGTTGATTCTCTGATTCTGCCGGTTCCTGAAGGCATCGAACCACGCCCTGCCCTCATTGTCAAAGTCTGTACACCGACACCATTTTATATGGTAAGCACCCATCTTTCATATCAGGGGGAATTTGACGGCGATGATCTCGGACGGATCGAACAACTGCGTACCATCACAAATTTTCTGGCAGAAAAGAATCTTTCTCCGGTGATCCTTGCCGGTGATCTCAACTCTGCTCCGGATGATTCCTCTATTGATTTTCTCCGGAAAAGTTTTGATGTTTTCAGTGACAACCGTAATGTGCAGCCGACCTGTATGACCAAATTCGGTGATCTGCAGATCGACTTCATTTCCGGTTTCCCGCAGAAAAAATTCATCTGTCACGATATTTTTGCCGGCAGTGACCGCACTGCCAGCGATCATCAGGCTGTGATCGCCGATCTGGAGTTTTGAATCATGAAAGAAAAAACTTTTTCCATCCTCATCCCGGTTCCGGAAAAATTGCAGGAACTTTCCGGTTCATTTCCGGTAAAAAAATTGACAACCTTTGCCATTGCTGAAAAATTTTCCCCGGTAACAAGTGAGCTGAATAGATTGTTTGCAACATTGACTTTGCCGGTTGAAGAAAAAACTGATGATGCCGCATTGACCATTTCAGAAGCCGCCCTCCCCCCGGGATCCTGGGATATGGTCATCAATGAAAATGGTATATGTATATCTGCCGGAGATCTCACCGGGGCGAATTACGCGATCTGCGCACTGGCACAAATGCTCTTTGCCGCACTTATAACCGGTAATCCGGAAGCACTTCTGGATAATGTGGAAATACATGATACGCCCCGTTTTGCCATCCGCAGTTTTCATCTGGATTGTGCGCGCCATTTTCAGAAAAAAGAGCTGGTCAAAAAATTTCTCCGGATACTTTCTCTCAACCGGATCAATACATTTCACTGGCATCTGGTCGATGGTCAGGGATGGCGTTATGCCTCAAAGATTGCACCGCTTCTGGGAGCTGACGGTGAAGTTTCCAATGGGCAATACTCAAAAGAAGATATTCAGGAGATCACCGGATATGCAAAAAGTCTGGGCATAAACATCATTCCTGAAGTCGATGTTCCCGGACATTCCCGCTTTTTGTTGAAACATTATCCGCAGTTTGCCTGTGATCCGCAAAATCCGGGGAATGAATTTTGTATCGGCAATCCGGAAACCCTGGAATTCCTGAAAAAGATATTCGCAGAATTAATGGAGCTTTTCCCTGATTCTCCGATGATCCATATTGGTGGCGATGAAGCGGCGACCAAACACTGGGACAATTGCGAAAAATGCAAAAACGCAATGATGGAAAAAGGCTTATCCAATATGCGGGAACTGGAAAATTCCTTTATGGTGGAGCTTTCCCGCTTTATTGTAAAATCCGGCAGAACTCCCATGATCTGGGGA
>JAZSIZ010000047.1:0-12035 GCA_045534015.1 Victivallaceae bacterium
TTTGATTGCTTACCTTGCTGTAACACTTTAAATAGCTCAAAACAACTGCATGAGCAGAATCTGTATTCTCCGGCAAGTTTCAATGACATTGCAGGAGAAGTGTCTGCAACTACCGGAAAATGAACAGAAAATAATTCTGAACTGATTTTTTATTTGTTAAGGGTTTGGCAACAGCTACTTTTTTTATACCTTGCAAGCAGGAACGGGATTTTTTATGAATATTTAAAAAATTGTAGAAACTTGTGAAACTATCATGGATTAAAGTTTATATCAGGTTTCTTACAAATTTTCACCACCCATTTTTCTGTAAAATTTACTCCAATTCAAAAGTAAATTCATTTGCTGCATCGGTTTTCCATGCCAGATGTCTGGTGGATGGAGAAATGGCAAACAGCGGTGAAAATGTTCTTGCCCGGATCGTTTTTTTATCCGGCATGAATTCAAGCCATCTCAACCAGCCGTCACCACCGTTTCCGGCATAACCGCCGCCGATAGCCTGAGTATTGAACATCATCTGAGCAACCTTTTTACCGGCAGCATTTTCTGTCATGACAAACTGTACAGCATCGTTCCAGTTATCCGGACTGCAGCAGTGTCCGCACACCACCAGACGGATATTTTTTGACGGTTTGACCAGTTTTTCAAAGATCGCCATTCCGGCATTACCGCCGGCTGAATCTTTTTCTTTGAGTGAACCGTCACGGTAAAGATAATAATGCGTAAGCAAAATCACAAAGTGATCTGCATATTTCGGATCATCAACTATCTTTTTTGCCCATGCCAAATGTTCATCTTCCGGAAGAAAACGCAGAGAAATGACCAGAAATTTGCGCTTATCAGGTGCAGGTGCCGTAAATTCATATACCGCATTATCCAGCGAAGTTTCACGGTTTTTATCCATATAACACATCAGTAGTTGTCTGCGGGTCAGAGGATTGCGGTTGATCGGAAAATAACGGTGAAAATGGCTGTTGCCTTTATCAGTACGTCTGCCGTAATCGTAATCATGATTACCGGTGGATAAGATATATGGAACCTGACCGTCAAGAATTTTCATCAAACCGGAAAATGCCTCCCACTGCTCTGTGCCGAATAATTCAATATGTCCGGGCATCGGATAGGCACGGTCATTATTATTGACCAGATCTCCGGTAAATAATACATTCCGGATATTCAACTTTTCCTTATTGAATGAGATCCATGAAAACATCAGATGCATGATTCCGTGATTCACATCTTTCTGGATATAAGTCTGTGTATCCGGCACAATTATCAAGCTCCATGAATCAGGATTTTTCAATTCCGGCGGCTGATATTTGACCGCAGGAGCGGAAAACAGCATCATGCAACTACCTGTAAACAACAATAAACATAACTTTTTCAACATGATTCAACCTCTATCTTTCTTAAATTTCTGTTATTGTTTTACTTTATAAAAGTTTGGTAATGTCCCGAATTTTGTGAAGCTGAAATATAAATTTGCAAAAAACATAATTTTCAATGTATGAAACATAGCGATTTGTCAACTGTCAAATCACGGTTTGTTTTCTATCGGTGGATGCAGCGTGCGACAATGTCGGGTTTTGCGACGAGTACGCAGAGGGAGTATACTACTGTATTCGACCTCTGCGGCGCAGGAGCAAGGCGCGAGATTGACCACGATGCGCCACCGCAGTAAAGATTTTTCACAAAAATTGAGACAATAATAAAAGTTTAAAAATTTTTTTACTGAAATCATTTTATCATAAGTTCATCACACAACCGGTCAAAGCGGTTCAAGGATGCTTCACCGAATTTCAGCATACATTTTCTGATTTTCTCCATGGATTTTTCTTCCATATCTCCTGATTTTGAAAAGAATTTATCTGCCAGACAAACTATTTTTTCCTCTATTGTTTCCGGAATCAGATCACGTTCAGGCAATCTCAAACCGCGCTCTTTGATCTCACTTGCCAATATTCCGCTGCCGGTGTGTCTTTCACAGATACGTGCCAGTTTTTCTCCACCTGGTACATTCAGTTTACGGATACTTTCCGCACCCAAAAGACCATGAAGCAAATATTCATCATCTCCATAACAACCGATGTCAGGAGCATTGCAGAAACGTATCCCTATATCATGCACCATGGAACCGGCTTCCACCAGATCAAGATCCACTTTCACCGGCAGACGCTTTGCTATCCATAAAGCTTTATTTCTCACTTGCGTGCTGTGCAGAAGCAGTATCTCCCGGGCAGGATCATTGTCAGAATAGAAAAAGTTTATTATATCCAGACAGTTATACATAATTATCATATTTCTTTTTTATTTTCACTGATCTTATGTTAATAAGTTTGTAAATAAGTTGTAAAAGTCATGATAAAAAAATGTCTTCAACTTTGTGTTTACATTTTGTTTTAACAGTGTTTTCAAAGATATTAACGACTTTGTTAAGTTATCGCATAATTATCAATGAAAGAGTTATGACATCTGTTTACAATTTTATCTACCCTATACTATTATAAATATATACCTTAAATTTATTGATTATATTACTTCTGTCTGCCGCCGGGTGATACCTGGATATAGTTGTCTAAAGCACTTTGAGCGCACTGCTGTAAAATCAAAGCATCACTTTCACTGATCTCATCCGGAATAAATTTTATATCGGCAACTTTCCGGTTGAAAAGAAAAGCAAACCATAAACAGCTTTGCATATATTCTCCCCGGTTGTTAAGGTGGATGAAATCAGTCACCTTTTCGCCATTTTCTTTTGAGATGGTGAATCCTGCCAGATCACCGTTGCCGGGAATATTGCGGCTGTACTGAAGTGCCAAACCGGTCGGGATCACCCGGAATTGATACTTCTCTGCCAGAGTACGATAGGCACAGTCCAGTTTTTCAAACATCCCTTTCTGATCGAAACCCCAGCTCTCTTTGCTTTTTTTGATCAATCTTGGATCATTGGCATTATAACTCCAGGTCTGCTGGATGATGATTTCAGATTTCGGAGCATATCTTTTGATGGTTTTGATGATGTTTCCGGCATAAGGTTCGTATGAATCAATTTTCCAGCTTTCATAACTTGCCTGCTGGATGGTTACAATATCCCAATCACATGAACTGAGTTTGTCTTTCAGAGAAAATTTGCCGTAATATGGTTTATAGGTGCTATCTCCGCAGGATTTAAGATGTTCTTCCCAGTGTCTTTTCAAAGAACATCCGCCGATGTTGGCTCTTTCCAGCAGTAAATCACATCCGGCAGCGGCGGCGATTTTGGGAAGAAATAAAAATACGCTGTCAGCATAACTGTTTCCGATGGTCAAAACCTTTAATTTCGGCATAGCTTTCTCCTTATTGCTTTTATTATTGAACATGAGTAATATAATACTGTATAGAGGTAATTGCAAAAGCCATTTCAAAAAAGATTAAAAAATCAGTCAACATTTGTTTTTTGCAGACAATATTTTAATAAATCGATCACAATTTTTTTGCAAAATTGAATAATCTGTATTATATTCACCATTGCAAATTCAATAATGGCGGCAAAGCTTGACCGTATCAGGAGATCATAAGATGTCAGATAAAAGACATGCATGTTTTGTAAAATTTATGGAAGATCATTTTTTTTCGCCTGAAAATGTGATTTACAGTATGATCGACCGTAAAACTCTGCTTCCTGCAACGGAAGAAATTTTCAAAGATTGTCCACCAAGGGAAAATAATCCTGATGCTGCAGGTCATTTTATTGCCTGTGTACCAGGATTCAGCAGAAGCGAATTTATAAATTATGAAAATTGCTGCATGGCAACCGGTTCTGCCATGGCATCAACAATGATGGAATATAAGCGTACAAAAAATTCTGCTGTGCTTGAAAGGGCAAAAAGATTGTTTTCCGGCATTAAAACAATATGTGATTGCGGGAAAAGTTTTGAAGAGGGGTTTATTCCTAAATTCTATGGCGGCAGATTTACTTATCAGACCAGTACAGATCAATGTTTTTATCTTATCTGGGGGCTGGATATGTATTATGAATCAGCTGACAGCAGTGAGCGGTCATTTATTGAAAAACAAATTCCTGCAATTGCAGATTTCTGGATGAGGCACAATTATACATGGAGTTATTTTCAGTTTAAAGATATGGTTTGGCCGCCATTGCGTTTTCCGCCGATTCTGCTGATGGCATGGTACTATTCAGGAGATATCAAATATAAAAAAGAAGCCGATAAGATAATGGCTGAAAATATTGACTGTATACCTGAATTTGACCGGGTTGCGCGTTTCAGAAATCGCCGGTTCTGCGATTATGAAGAAAAATATAATATCCGTGTAATGAATTGTATTGCAGACAGTTCAGCAATGGATACGATGAATTTGAGTGTTATGATACGTTTTGAAAGTGACAGTGAATTTGTTCCGGTCTGGAAAAAAGGTATTGTTACCACCTGGGATCAGGCAAAAACGGCAATTCAGGATGACGGCATGGCGTATACCGGAGCTTTTTATGATGTGGCAAAGAAAAAAATCGTAAAACCTTATCCGGATACTTTGTGGCGCTGGGCAAAAACATCATGGAGCAGTGTATTGGTACGTGGAGGATTGATGGCATTGTCTTATATGCCGGAAAAACGTGATGAAGTAATGAAATATGCTAAACTGGTACTCGATTCATTGGAACCGGAAAAAATGGTTTATTGGGATGAATTGAAAAATTTTCCCCCTGACTGCTGCTATCATGATAAGCTGCTGTGCGGAACTGCTTTGGCAAATTATTTATGGGCATGGGAACTTTTTGAAAAAAACAGATGAAAAAATTTCCATACCGGTAATTAAATTGATGAACCTGGGCAGTGTCTGTCTTTTATGATGAATAAGTTTCAATTTTTCATAGATATGGATTCAATAATTACCGCATAAATTTCTTGTAAAATCTGATAATCCGTCTATATTTATTGACATGGGTTTCATAACAGTTTATCAAATATCAGGTCGATTTTTACAGAAGGGGAAAAAATGAAACATTTACTGCTGGTATTTTCAATTTTTTGCGGAATTTTGCTGTGCGGAGCAGCAAGTAAAGCTGAGATCAAAAGCCTTGGAGTGAAATCAGTTTCCGGAAATTTCAGTAAATTTGAAGTAAAACCATTTCCCGGAAATTTGAAATCAGCTTCCGGTGCAGTTGATACTCCTTCTGGAAAAATCTATGTGACATGGAGTAAATCAGCTTCCGGTCTGGATGTTGTGATCCGTCATCCGGAAAATTTAGAGTGTATCACTGCACAATATAAAGAATTTCCGGTGGCAAATTTTACTGTACAGAGTTATAAAGTATTGCAGAAACCGGCAAAACCCCATGATATCCGCTGGATCAGCCACCGCGGTGAATCTTATATTGCCCCGGAAAATACCATCCCGGCTTTTGAACTTGCCAATAAAACTTCCGATGGTATGGAAACTGACCTTATGCTTACTGCTGACGGCATGATCGTATGCAACCATGACGGCAGCACCAAACGGGTTTCCGGTGTGGATAAAATAATCGGTAAAAGTACCTTTGCCGAGTTGCAGAAAGTTGATGTGAGCAATAAAAAGAAGGGTTTTTCCAATGTCCGCACGCCGCTTTTTTCTGAAACATTGAAATATCTCGGCAAAGATCAAACATACTTTATCGAGGTCAAAGGTGCCGGTAATGCCGGAAGAGTCGATATAGTAAAAAAAGCTGCTGCTGAAATAAAAGCTGCCGGTATTTCTGATAAACAGATCATCTTTTTTGATGCAGATGATTCAGTTTTAAGAGATATAAAAAATGTTTTGCCGGAATACAGCACCATGCTTACTCTGGCACGTTATCCGTCACCTGATCCGGAAAAACTGATCTTCCGCCTGATGCAGTGCGGTGCCGACGGTATAAATATTGCCGGATTGACTGATCTTGATGAGGATTATGTAAAAACTCTCCACGATGCCGGATACCTTGTTGCAGTGTGGACAGTTAACGACGGCAAGTGGGCGACAAGATTTTATGCTGCCGGAGTGGATTACATGTTGAGCGATCTTGCCGGTATTTTCAAAAAGGGTTTTGATGATTGTGTAAAAAAATATAAAGAACAGGTTCCCTGTCTGGGACAATTTGTATTGCAGGAGGATTATAAAAATCCTGAATTCGGTGAAAATGTCAAAATTTCCATGGTAGTAAGAGCTGCCGGTGATTATGAACTTGTCGGCTGGAATGCCAATATCATCCGCAAAGATTCTCCGGAATTTCTGGAAAATACTTTGCTTGATATCGTCAAACATCCCACTTCCAAAGATCATGATTCAGTGACTGTCGCTCCTTATACTCATTTGCCGCAGGCAATAAAATCCGGTAAAGCAGAATACATCGTCGATACCGGAAAATTACTCCCGGGTAAGATAAAAATCAATTTTATCGGCCGTTTCCTTGATTCAAAAGGTAATGTTCTTTACAAAGGAAGCGTACTTAATCTGGATATAAAACAGCCGGGGAAAAACAGTGCAGCAGTTTCCGGTATCAGCAAATATGTGATCTATATTGCTCAGGATTCTCCTGCAAGTACCGGAAAAGCTGCCGGAGAACTGCAAAACTTTATCCGCAAATCATGCGGAGTTTTTCTGCCGGTGGTCAGAAAATTTTCAGCTCCTGCCATTGTGGTCGGCAAAACTCCTGAAACAGTGAAAAATGTCATCGACCCGGAAAAACTTGATTATAATGAATATATTATCCGTAATATTGACGGTAATATATATATTGTCGGAAGAGATATTGCCAATGACGGCAAAACTCCCATGGGAGGAAAAAGTTACGGTACTTTGCGCGGCGCATACACATTTATTGAAGAGGTGCTGGGTGTCCATATTCTGCAATCAGGCAAGTTTGGTGAAGATATCACAAAACATCCGGCAAACTGGGAAATTCCGGCGGTAAATATCCGCAGAAAACCGTTTTTCCGGGCAGTATGTCTTTTTCCCGCACCGAAATGCGGCAATGATTTTCTGCACCGCAACGGTTATTTCGGTCCGGGGGGAAATGATCTGCTGTACAGTTCAAACCATTCATGGAATGTTCTGTATCCTTCAAAAGATAACAATAACCGCTATAAGTTCTTGAAAACCAGAGAAGAAACTTATGCTGAACATCCTGAATTTTTTGAGATGTCCAATAATGGCAAAAGAATGATGCCGCCGCCGGGTGAGGTTTTTTCGATCTGTCTTTCAGCTCCCGGTATATATGATGATATTGCCAATCGTATCATGCTTATACATAAACATACCGGTGCAATGATTTTCCCGATTTCACCCAATGACGGGGCACCTTCATGCCGCTGTGCCGGATGCCGGGCTGGAATCGAACCGATGACCGAAAAAGAAACCGGACCTTTGGCATTGGATATAAATGGCAGCAGTACCCCGATCGTTCTGGAATATTACCGTCAGATCTGTTTGAGAGTGGCAAAAATCAATCCCGATATCCTTCTTACCGGATATATCTACAACACCAGTGAGTTTGCCCCGACGAAAAAGACAGAAAAAATGCCGCCGAACTTCATCGGTGATATGGCACCGCTGCATACTGATTACGGTCCGGTACGGCTCAGTGATGATGTAAGAAAATCATGGCATAAATGGAAAAATAACTGGGTCGGACTGCTGGGTAATAAATTTTATTACGGCTTGGGTTTCTGGCTCAGACAGAGTTCAGGGGCACCGATTTCCCCGATGCCGGAAATCATGAAAGAAACCTTTGATTATCTGCGTACCGGAGGATTCATCGGGGTGCTTTTCTATCCCAATGAGGGATTGGGACACAGCGGTATTTATCTGTGGGTGCTGCTGAAAATGATCGACGATCCATCCAATTCACCATCGGCATTGATGGATGATTATCTCAAGTATTCTTACGGTGAAAAAGCGGCTGTCAAGGTGCGTAAAATCTACGAACTTTCCGAAAGCTCTATGAAAAAATATTATACCAAACTCAATGGCAGAGGCGGTTATAATATGTCGGTGGTGATGCTTAAAGATGTTTATGCTCCGATATTTTCAGAAATGGAAAAATTGTTCCTTGAAGCGGAAAAACTTGCCGATACACCGGAAAGAAAATGGCGTTTGTCATTGCTGGGAGAAAATTTGAAACTGCTGCGTTTCCAGCTGGAATCATTGGGTATGATCCCGGTGGATGAAAATTCACCTCTGCATATGAATGACCGCGATTATATGAAACTGGCATTGCGGACGAAAGGCGATTTGCGCAGTTATGTGGATCCGCCGACGGAATCGATATCGTTCAAAAGCAGCTTCAAAAAGGTGGAAAAAGTGGTTCCGGATAAGATACCGGATCACATGATTTCCAAAGTGAAGGGCCATGAAAACGGTTATAAGTACCATGCCGACTTCATGATCTATGCGCCGGAAGATATGGTGGTGGATATGGAACTGAAATATGATGTACCGGATAGTCCATATTATGGCAAAGACATTGCGTACTATACAGTATACGACAGCGATGGCAATGCGTTTCACTATTCGATAGGCAGGAAAGGACATCTGACTTTTCCGGCGAAAAAGGGAGAACATTACTATCTGGTCTATTCGCCGCAGGGTCAGGGCTGGTTTGATCCGGGCTGGCGGGTGATGAACTGCAATGCGCCTTTTGCCGGAGGTCACGGAACACATCTGGTCAACGGAGGAAAACTTTTCCGCGGCAAAGGTTCATTTTACTTCAAGCTGACGGAAAAGACGGATAAGCTGCAGTTTTTCATTCACGGTTATCCGTTTACGGTAAAGTTTATTGATCCGTCGGGCAGGATGGTCAAAAGTGTCAGCGGCAATGGTTTTGAAAATCCGGTGATAGAGAATCCGGCGATGGGTTGGTGGCGGATGGACTTTGATGTGCCGCAGTATATTGCTTATATACGCAGTCCGCAGCTGAATGGCTTCTGGATAACTGATCCGGCAAAAGCATTGGATATAAGATTGAAAAAATAAATTCCGGCGGCACATGCGGGCAATCTCCTGTCAAATGTGTCTATTGCTGCCTGATATGTGATATGTTTCACACATTGAAAAGTGTTTGTGCATAAACTTGCGCCCGGGTTTTCCAAAATCCGGGACATTATCAGAAAATGAAAAATGCAACAAGCCGGTACGAAAATTCCGTTATGACAGTGGCGGATGGTTTTTAATGCTCTTTTTTTAGTATATTTTCTTGACTTTTAAGCTTCTTGGATGTATATTTATTAAACTGTAGAAGCAAAGGTGCCAGAGGCATTGGCACTGAAACGATTATTAAACAAAAATAAAAAGGAGTTGGTGCAAATGATTAAGGTCGGCATCAATGGTTTCGGAAGAATCGGTCGTATGGTCTTCCGCGCAGCAATCGAAAACTTCAGCAATGACATCGAGATCGTCGGTATCAACGACCTGCTCGAGCCCGATTATCTGGCTTACATGCTGAAATATGACTCAGTCCATGGTATTTTCAACCACGACATCAAAGTCGAAGGCACCAATCTGATCGTTGATGGCAAAGCCATCCGTCTGACCGCCGAAATGGATCCCGCCAACCTGAAATGGAATGAAGTCGGTGCCGACGTCGTCGTCGAATCCACCGGTCTTTTCCTCGAAGATGCCAAATCCCGCAAACACATCGTAGCCGGTGCCAAAAAAGTTATCATGTCTGCTCCTTCCAAAGACGCCACTCCGATGTTCGTCTACGGTGTGAACGACAAAACCTATGCCGGTCAGGACATCATCTCCAACGCCAGCTGCACCACCAACTGTCTGGCTCCGATCTCCAAAGTTCTGAACGACAAATTCGGTATCAAACGCGGCTTGATGACCACCATCCACGCTGCTACCGCCACCCAGAAAACCGTTGACGGTCCTTCCAAAAAGGATTGGCGCGGCGGCCGTGGTATCCTCGAGAACATGATCCCCTCCAGCACCGGCGCTGCCAAAGCTGTTGGTAAAGTTCTCCCCGAACTGAACGGTAAACTCACCGGTATGTCCGTCCGCGTTCCCACCAGCGACGTTTCTTTCGTCGACCTGACTGTCGAACTGAACACCGAATGCACCTATGATCAGATCTGCGCTGCCATGAAAGAAGCCGCCGAAGGCGAACTCAAAGGCATTCTCGGTTACACCGACGAAGCTGTGGTTTCCACCGACTTCCGCGATGATGCCCGTACCTCCATTTTCGATGCCAAAGCCGGTATCCAGCTTGACGGTACCTTCGTCAAAGTCTGCTCCTGGTATGACAACGAATGGGGCTACAGCAACAAAGTTCTGGAAATGGCCCGCGTCATCTCCAAGTAATTTTGGTATCTCCACAAAGGGCGGGCTTTTCCCGCCCTTTTTTGTTTGAATTACGTTATAATCAAAGGGTGAAAAAATGGACAAAAAAACTCTGAAAGACATTGATCTTAAAGGTAAGAAAGTAGTCATGCGTGTTGACTTCAACGTGCCGGTCAAAGAGGGCGTCATCAAAGATGATACCCGTATCAAAGGTGCGTTGGCTTCCATCAACTATGTTCTGGATAATGGCGGCAGCCTGATCCTGATGAGCCACATGGGCCGTCCGGATGAAAAAGGCATCACCGGTGACACCACCATGAAGATCGTTGCTGAATACTTGAGCAAGTTGATCGGTAAAGAGGTCAAATTTGCCGAAGATTGCGGTGCCGCTGATGCTGCTGCCGCCGCTTTGAAACCGGGCGAGATCCTCATGCTGGAAAACACCCGTTACCACAAAGAAGAGCAGGCCAAACTGAAACAGAAAGACGGTCAGAGCGATGAAGAATTCAAAGCTGCCAAAGCTGCTTTGAAAGAACAGCAGAAAGAACTCGCCAAAAAACTGGCTTCCTACGGCGATGTTTATTGCAACGATGCTTTCGGTACCGCTCACCGCGCCCATGCTTCCACTGCGGTTATTACCAAATATATGAATGGTCCCTGTGTTGCCGGTTTCCTGATGGAAAAAGAGATCGCCTATCTGGGCAGTGCCGTGGAAAATCCGGTGCGTCCCTTTGTCGCCATCCTCGGCGGTGCCAAAGTTTCTGACAAACTGGCGGTCGTCCGCAATCTGCTGACCAAAGTTGATACTCTGATCATCGGCGGCGGTATGGCTTACACCTTCCTCGCTGCCCAGGGTCACAAGATCGGTAACTCCCTTTGCGAAGCCGATCAGATGGATTATGCCCGTGAGATGATCGCCGAAGCTGAAAAACGCGGCGTCAAACTGCTGCTGCCGATCGACAGCATCGAAGCTGACAAATTCGATCCTGAAGCCAACACCAAAGTTGTCGGTCTGGATGTCGATGACAACTGGATGGGTCTGGATATCGGTCCTGAAACTGTCAAACTGTATGCTGATGCCATCAAGAGTGCCAAGACTGTGGTCTGGAATGGACCTATGGGCTGCTTTGAAATGGAAAAATTCAGCAAAGGTACTTTCGGTGTCTGTGATGCTGTGGCTGAAGTCAAAGCCAATGGCGGTATTTCCATCATCGGCGGCGGCGACAGTGTTGCTGCGGTGAAAAAATCCGGTTTGGCAGACAAAATGAGCCACATTTCCACCGGCGGCGGTGCTTCTCTGGAATTTCTGGAAGGCAAAGAACTGCCGGGCGTTGCTGCGCTCAACTGATATAAATCCTTGCGCATTACTTGAAACAAGAGTAGTAGCAGACACTTCTCCGGCACTGTCATTGAAAGTTGCCGGAGAATACTGATTCTGCTCATGCATTTGTTTTGAGCTATTTAAAGTGTTGCAGCAAGGTAAGCAATCAAACTGTCAGTAATGCACCGAGCCAATCGTGACAAATCTGTTGTGATTGCATACGTGATTTTTGCCAAGCTTTTTTTCAAAAAAGCGTTGATTGAGCTGCGACAACGGAGCAGCGAGACAACAGGCAACCCGCCCAGCGGGGCGAGGGGGTTGCGGGGGATTTTCCTCCCCCGCAGGTGCCAGCCGTGGTGCAAGTCTAATCCCTCTGTCGCCAGAAAAGGCGGCAGAGGGTGACGAATTGCACCACATGAGC
>JAZSIZ010000020.1:0-14107 GCA_045534015.1 Victivallaceae bacterium
AATTCTGATAAATATCTTCCCGGGCGGGAGCTTTATCCCCCATATATTCGGCAAATACTTTTTCAAAAACCAGCAGACAAAAATCTACACTGTCCGCCAATGTGCCATCAAAATCAAATGCAATAAGTTTTATCATTTTTCGCCCTCACCAAAAAATAAAAACTCCCGCTCCGAAAGTGGAACAGGAGTTTTTGTCATAACAAAGAATCTAATCAAAGTTCTTCACCGATCGCCCAGCGGACAAAGCGTTTGACTTTGACAGCGGGTTTCAATTTTTTCAGAGAGGTCTTGTCATCTTTGACCCAAGCCTGATCTTCAAGGCAGTTCTCGCTGAAGAAACGTTTGATCTTACCGGCAAGGATTTTGTCCAGCATTTCAGCGGGTTTGCCAGCCAGTTTCGGATCAGCAGCAGCAGCGATCTCTTTTTCTTTGGCGATCACGTCAGCCGGAACATCATCGCTGCTGATGTATTTGGGACTGAAAGCAGCAATGTGCAGACACAGATCGTTGAGGAAAGCAGGATCATTCTCGCCTTCGACTTCGACCATGACACTCACTTTGCCGTCCATGTGATGGTAGCTGGCAAAGCAGGAACCATTGGAAGCCTGCCATTTCTGGGCGCGGCGCAGAGACATATTTTCACCGATGGTGGCAATGTGGCTGGTAATGATCGCAGCTTCCTGCTCGTTGACAGCAGCAGCGACATCACCGTCGGCAGCGATTTTCAACGCACCGTCGAGCATGGCATCGACCAGAGCGCCGAATTTCGGAGTTTTGGCAGCGAAGTCAGTTTCGCAGAGCATCTCAACGATAGCAGCTTCGTTGCCGCTGATCTTGGTCCAGACTTTGCCCTGTTCGGTGGCACGACCGGATTTTTTCTCGGCTTTGGCAACACCGGATTTACGGAGGTTTTCGATAGCCAGCTCCATGTCACCGTCAGCGGCAACCAGAGCTTTTTTGCAATCCATCATACCGGCACCGGTTTTTTCACGGAGCTCGGAAACCATTTTAGCAGTAATAGCAGCCATGTTATTCACCTGAATTTAAGTGGTTAATTACTTTTCTTCCGCAGCTTCTTCAGCTTTTTTGGGAGCGCGTTTGCGGGGAGCTTTGGCAGCATCATCTTTGGCAGCACGTTTACGGGGAGCTTTGGGAGCTTTTGCTTCTTCCTCGTCAGCGGCTTCCTGGGCGATCTTTTTAGCGGCCTCGGCAGCATCACGTTCTTCGGTGACACGTTTCAGATGGATCTCTTTGGCGATCTTGATGGCTTCGCCGAAAAGATCGGTGATGATCTGAACGGATTTCACCGCATCATCATTGGTGGCAACAGGATAATCGACCAGCGTCGGGTCGCCGTTGGTATCGACCAGAGCAACGATCGGAATATTCAGTTTATTGGCTTCGCGGACAGCATTCAGCTCGTTGCAGACGTCAACCACGACCAGAGCGGCAGGCAGTTTTTTCATGCCGGCAATGCCGTCAAGGTCACGGTGCAGTTTCTCAACACGACGGGTCAGGGCGGCGACCTCTTTTTTCTTCATGCCGTTGACAGCATCGCTGGAAAGGATACCATCGATCTCTTTCATTTTGTCGATGCTTTTACGGATGGTCTGGTTGTTGGTAAGAGTACCACCGAGCCAACGCTCGGAAATGCAATACATACCGGTCTTGTCAGCCAGATCGACGATCAATTCACGAACCTGACGTTTGGTACCGACAAAGAGCACATCGCCGCCATCGCTGACGACTTTCTGCAGGAAGTTGCAGGCATCGGCGATCTGACGCATGGTTTTGGTCAAGTCAATGATGCTGATACCGTTTTTGGCACCATAGACATATTTTTTCATACGGGGGTTCCAACGACGGGTCTGGTGTCCGAAATGACAACCGGCTTCCAACAGGTCGTTAATAGTGATTTTGGCCATTTTACATCTTCCTTTCTCTTTGCGGTGCTTTTCTGCGTACCTTTTACGCTTATAACAAGCCACCTTCTTGTTAAGTTATATCCCGCCGAACCGGCCACATCTGGATCAGCGGGAATGCTTATTCTCTTAATATACTCTCAAAAACGCTTTTTTGCAAGTTCAAAAGAGCTGTTTTTTCCAAAATTCGACCTGATTTGCCACCGGCTCAAAACCGGTTCCTCCGGCGATCCGTCTTTTGGCAACACTCTTCCGGGGATCAAAGAGAGTAAGGAACTCCGCCGTTGCCTCGGGAATGGTTTCCTGCATTTCTGCCAGAGTCGCCTGATCCAGAGCCATATTGCGGTCTTTGCAGAACTTGACAAAAGCTCCGACCCGGTGATGGGCATCACGGAAAGGAACACCCAATTCCACCAGTTTTTCAGCAATATCCGTTGCCATCAATGCCGGATCAGCCGCAGCGGCAGCCATTTTTTCCCGCTTGACAGTCATATCCCGGATCATCGGCGGATAGACCGCCAGCATCAATTCAGCAGTATCCAGAGCATCGAATACCGCAACTTTATCCTCCTGCATATCACGGTTGTAGGTCATAGGCAGACCTTTGCACAAGGTCAGCATGGCAGTCAGAGAACCGTAGATGCGGGCGGTTTTGCCGCGGGTAAGTTCGCACACATCCGGATTTTTCTTCTGCGGCATCAAGCTGGAACCGGTACAGAAGGCATCACTCAACTCAATGAAATCAAATTCCTGACTGCTCCACAGGATCAAATCCTCGGAAAGACGGGAAAAATGCATCGCCATTGTTGCCAGTGCCGCAGTAAATTCAATGGCAAAGTCACGGTCGGCAACAGCATCCATACTGTTGCGGGTGATCCGGTCAAAGCCCAATTCTTTACAGACAAATTCCCGGTCGAGCGGCAGCGTGGAACCTGCCAGCGCACCGGAACCCAGCGGCATCACATTGATCCGTTTACGGCAATCAGCCAGACGCTCGGCATCCCGGTCAAACATCTCCACATAAGCCAGCAGATGATGAGCAAGCAGCACCACCTGGGCATGCTGTAAATGGGTGAATCCGGGAATGATGGTCTCTTTTTCAGCATCAGCTTTGGCGACCAATTCTTTCTGCAGATTGCGGATCTTGCCGATCAGACGGTCGGCGGCATCCCGCAGATAGAGCCGGAAATCCAGAGCCACCTGATCGTTGCGGCTTCTGCCGGAATGCACTCTGGCACCTTCAGAGCCAAGCACATCGATCAGGGCACTTTCCACATGCATGTGGATATCTTCTTTAGCTATATCGTAGGTAAAATCACCTTTTTCGATCTTTTCGCATACTTTATCCAGTTCAGCCCGGATGGCATCAGCGGAACTTTGCGGAATGATCCCCTGTTTTGCCAGCATCGCCACATGAGCTTTGCTTCCGGCTATATCGTGTTTGTAAAGTCTTTGATCGAAACTGATCGATTCAGAATAGATTTTTACATCGTTTTGCGTTTCCTCACCGAAACGTCCGCCCCAGAGAGCCATTTTGTCACCTCCTGTCAATTGGCATCCACGACCGCAAACATCAGCGTGATCTCGGCGACCACTTCCTGACCGACCCGGATGAATCCGCCTGCCTTACCGACTCTGGATTTACTTGCGGGCAGATCGATTTCGATGATCATCTGCTCCCCGGCGAGGATCTGCCGGTGGAAAACCGCACTGTTGATCGCCATGAAAAATCCCAGCTTTCCGGCATTTTCCGGACGGGCAAGCACACTGGAACAACCACTCTGGGCGGCGATCTCGCACATCAGAGAATCCGGCAGAGTATTGAATCCGGCGGCGAAGAACGGTTCATTGGCAGAAACATTTTTCACAGCGACGATTCTTTCGCCCTCGATCCGCGCCACGTAATCGATCAGCAGGAACGGGAAACGGTGAGGAATAAGTCCCATCACCCGGTCGGTATCCATATTGATATTATCCAGTCTGGCGCAATCATCATCAAGAGAAGGAATTGCACTGATACCGCCAACGACCTCCGGAGCATAAACCAGAGTCATAAGAGCTTCACTGCACACACCGCCGGCAGTACGGCAGGAAGCTTTGATGCTCCACTGCTGATCCTCTGCGGAAACAACCTCTGCATCAACTATCATGCGGTCGCCGGGCAGGATGGGACGGCGGAATTTGACCTTTTCCAGTTTTGCAATACGCTTTTCCCGGGGATTGCCGGGCAGCAGCAGACAGCACAACTGACGGATGGCTTCCACATGCAGAACACCCGGCACAATGGGATGCACCGGGAAATGTCCGGCAAAGAATGCCTCATTGCTGGTAAAATTCTTGAATCCGGTAAAATGGGTCTCATCATTTTTCTGTGCCGCATCCAACAACTGCCACGGCGCCTGCAATCCGAGGCGTTCAGCGATTTCGTTTGCTTGCAAAAACATATTGAAATTCTCCTCTGTTTTGTTTATACTGAAAAATATACTCTTTATTGCTTATTCATCATCGCCAGCAGTTTACCGGCAAGTTCCACATTTTTAGGATGACCGGGACAAACTGCGATCAATTTACCGGTGATCCGGCATCCGGCAAGATAAATATCGCCGATGGCATCCATTATTTTGTGGCGGACGATCTCATTTTCAAAACGCAGCTTATCTTTGCAAATAATCGCTCCATCATGAATGATCGCCGCCGCATCCAGACTGCCGCCTTTGCACAAACCGACAGAAAGCAGCATCCGCAAATCGCTGTAATCCACAAACGTTCTGCCCGGAGCTATATCTCTGGCATAACTTTCCTGTTCCAATTCATACTGGTAAAACTGCGGATCGAAAGGACAGTTTTTGAAACTGGTCACACAGCTGACACTCAACTTTTCCGGATCCGGCAGCAGCACCACCTGGGTTTTGCCGCCGGTCACCGCCACGGGGATATCCGGAGTGAAATAACGTGCCGGCTTATTCTGTACCGCAATACCGGCTTCCATGATCAATTCATAAAAGGGCAGACTGCTGCCATCGGCAATGGGGGGTTCCATGCCGTTCATTTCGACAATGCAATTATCGATTTTACAGGCATGCAGAGCTGACATGATATGCTCCACCGTGTAAACAATGGCATCTCCGCTGGCGATGGTGGTTCCCCGCTGGACATCGACCACATTGGAAGCCAATGCCCGCACTTCCGGTTTGCCCGGCAGATCGATCCGCCGGAAAATGATCCCGGTATCTTCGGGAGCAGCGTGCAGACGGATGGTTGCTCTGGCTCCGGTATGCAGCGCAATTCCGGAAAAAGAGGCACTTCCGGCGACAGTTTGTTGCATTTCCATAAAAAAACTCCATTTTTGATTGGCAAAAAACAATTTCACATCTTATAATATAATGCAGACACAATGTTTAATTCAAATCAGGAGTGCAAAAATAATGCAGGATTTTAAAGATTCTGTCAAAATAATCGTCATTTCAGGTCCGACAGCGACCGGAAAAACTGCTCTGGCAGTCAAACTGGCAAAAAAATTCAATGGTGAAATCATCAGTGCCGATTCCCGTCAGGTCTACCGGGGAATGGATATAGGTTCGGGAAAAGACCTCGGAGAATATCAGGATGTCCCGTACCACCTTATCGATATTGCCGATCCGGCAAATGATATATACAATCTCGGTTTTTTCTGCCGGGACGCATGGCACGCTATTGCAGATATTCACCGCCGGGGCAAACTCCCGGTGGTCTGCGGCGGAACGGCATTGTACATCGCAGCATTGCTGGATGGCTACCGTCTTCCCGGCGGAGCATTGCCGCCGCGCACGTATGACACCCCGAGAATACGTCAGAATCCGGATGCCCCCCCGTCATTCACTCCGCCTTTTGCAGTTTCCCCGCTGATTCTCGGAGTTCTCTATCCCCGCCTCACCGTACGGGAAAGGATCGCACAGAGACTCGATGCCAGATTCGCTGCCGGTATGATCGATGAAGTCAGAAAACTGCATGAAAAGAATAATGTCAGCTTTGAGAAACTGGAATCTTTCGGTTTGGAATACCGGGAAATATCTCTTTATCTGCAAGGGAAATACACCTTTGAAGAAATGCGCGGACAATTGCTCAACAAGATCCGGCAGTTTGCCAAAAGACAGGATATATTCTTCCGTAAGCTTGAGCGTGAAGGACATCAGATCCACTGGTTGAAAGAGGGAAAAGAACCTGATCCGGAAATTCTGATCAGAGATTTTCTGGATGATAAAAAAATCGCAGAACCATCATTCAGGCTCTGCGATCACCATAATCCACCTTCTTATTAAAATATCGGCGGCAGAAATTCATCAGCAGTAAAGACAGGATTGATGCGGTAGTATATCACCTTGCATTCCTGCACTTCACCATCCTGTTCGATCTCGGTAGTCACCGGCACCATAACGCCATCCCTTTCATCATATTCGATGATCCGGTTGGAGTAATTCACAGGTTTACTTCCGGCGATTTCAAATTTCATGCAGACTTTGCGGGTGAGAAAAGTTTCCGCGTCCAAATAAAAATGCACCGGATAAGGCGACTCACTGCCATAACAGTCGATACGGTAGAAATTGCCCTCTTCATTGGTGCATTTAAAGACCTCCACTTTGGCAAAAACTTTTTTGAATCCACCGCCGCCGGGCTGACCGAGACTGGAAAGTGTCAGCATCCGGTTGAGAGCATTTTTTTCCAGCTGAACGATCTTGCGGCTGCCGTAATCGGCGATCCAGCCTCTTTTGCCATCGGTACAGAAAACACTGCCGGGTTTATTATCCTCATAGGTAATCAGAGCCATTTTACCCGGCTTTTCAAACTTCAACTCAACCATTTTGACCACATCGTCATTGAGCCAGTAATCTTCGATGATCTCCTGACGCATGGTATAACTTTTGCTGGCGGCGAAAACACCATCCGGATCAGAAGCACTGTTCATGCGTTTTTCCAGCTCATCTAAAGTCAGATCAGATTCCGAAAGCACATCCACCACCTCTGTGGCACAACCGCAAAACAATGCTGCCGTAAACAGAATTGCCGCAAATAAACATAATTTTCTCATTTCACACCTCAATATATTTCAGCTTGAAAGTCGCTGTTCCATATAAATAATATACACCGAAGTACACCAAAAACCAGTAATTTTTCATTTTTCCTTTCAATATTTTTGCAACTTCACTTGACAAAAGCGGTTTTTGTGTGATAATGTAATCTTGTGTGTACGATGTGCGCGCATACGGGCATATATGCGTGTGCAGAAACGATGTTGAAAAGGATAATCAGCCATGTCTAAACTGTTGATCGTTGAGTCACCGACCAAAGCCAGAACAATTGGCAGGATGTTGGGAAAAGATTATGATATTATAGCCTCCATGGGACATGTCCGGGATCTGCCGGAACATGATTTCGGTATTGATATTGCCAACAGCTTCACTCCGCTGTATGTGGATACCCCGCGCAGCAAGCCGGTAATAAAAAGCCTGAAAGATGCCGCAAAAAAAGCCGATGAAATATATCTGGCAACAGACCCTGACCGCGAAGGTGAAGCTATTGCGTGGCATTTGAAAAATATTCTTTCTGCGGTCAACAAAAAAGCTCCTTTCAAACGTATCACATTCCATGAAATCACCCGGCAGGCGATTGAAAATGCCATCGGTTCATGCGGGGATATAAATATCAATCTGGTAGATGCCCAGCAGGCACGGAGAGTTCTTGACCGTATTGTCGGCTATCAGGTAAGCCCCCTGCTCTGGCGTAAACTCGGCAAAGGCAGCAGTGCCGGGCGTGTCCAATCTGCAGCATTGCGGTTGATCGTGGAAAGAGAACGGGAAATCCTCGCTTTCATCCCGCAGGAGTACTGGAACTTTGCCGCGCTCTTTTCTTCAGCGAACAGAGATTCTTTCAACAGTAAACTTTTCAAAATCAATCATCAGGATTTTACGGTTGCTTCTGCCGCAGAAGCGGAAAAAATTGAAAGTGCCGTCAGAAACGGCTCCATCCCGACGGTCTCATCTGTAACCGTACAGGATCGCAAACGCAATCCGTACCCGCCGTTTACGACCAGTACACTGCAGCAGGCTGCCAACCAGCTGCTGCATTACTCGGCAACCAGCACAATGCGTTACGCCCAGCAGCTCTATGAAGGTGTGGATCTGGGTAACGGAAGTTCCGCAGGTTTGATCACCTATATGCGTACAGACTCCGTAACGATCGCAAAAGAGGCGCAGATCGCCGCTGCCGATTTCATCAGAGACACTTACGGCAGTGAATTCCTGCCGCCGAAATTCAATTACTATAAGAATAAAGCTGCCGCCCAGGAGGCCCATGAAGCGATCCGTCCCACGGATGTCCGGCGCACCCCGGAATCACTTGCCGGTCTGCTCGACGGTCCGCAGCTGAAACTTTACACTCTCATCTGGAAACGTTTTGTCGCCAGCCAGATGGCACAGGCGAAACAGGAATTGGTCACAGCGGATGTGCAGATTTCCGGCAGTGACAACAACATATATCAATTCCGCACCACTGCAACGCTGACCGTATTCCCGGGATTCCTGACCCTTTCCGGTGAGAATAATCAGGAGAAAGATGATTGCCGGCCGGCAATTCTGCGGGCGTTGAAACAAGGCGATACGCTCAAGATGGAAAAATTCACCAAAGAACAGAAGTTCACCGAACCGCCGCCACGCTTCACGGAAGCAACTCTTATCAAATTGCTGGAGGAAAACGGTATCGGCAGACCGTCAACTTACGCTACGATCATCCGTACCATTCAGGATCGGGATTATGTCAGCAAGGAACAGAATAAACTTCTGCCCACGGAACTCGGTTTCACGGTCAACGATTTCCTGGTGGAAAAACTCCCGGAACTTTTCGACATCGGTTTTACCGCCCAGATGGAACAGAAACTGGACGATATTGAAGAAGGTTCCGTCGGCTGGATCCGGATGATGACTGATTTTTACAGCCGCTTTTCACCGTGGCTCACCGCCGCCAAAAACAGCGGTGCTCCGGCGAAAGATAAAGCTGCCACACTGCTTTCTCTCTTCGATAATATCGCCTTTGAAGAAAAACAGAAAGTCGGCAGAAGAATTTTTGATGATGCGGCATTTGTCAACTCCATCCGTGAAAAATTCTCATCTTCCGGTCAAATGACTGAAAAACAGTTTCAGGCTCTTTTGACCATGACTGCAAAATATGCCGCCCAGCTGGATTCTCTCAAAGCTGCCCTGCCGCCGGAACTGCAATCAGAAATGGAAGCTGCTGCGGAACGTTTCGCAGAACGTCAGGAAGCCGAAAACCAGCGGCCGCCGATTCCGGAAAACGGCGGTTATGAACCGGTTTTCGCCGCCTTTGATAAAGTTGTTTTTCCGGAAGCCAAGACCGGACGCTTCGCCTTTGATGAGGAAAAATTCTTCAAATCTCTGAAACGGCAGGCTCTTTCCGGCAAAGCTCTCAGTGAAAAACAGCTTTCCGCACTGAAAAAAATGGCGGTCAAATATAAGGATCAGCTGACAGATACGGAAAATGTATTCAGCATCCTCAATATCGATCCGGCAGAAGTGCAGGACAACAGTGATGATCAAGCCAGAATCAGCCGGATGGTCAAAGGACTTGCAGAGGTTAAAGAGTGGACTCCTCCGGTTCAGAAAGGACGCTTTGCTTTCGATGAGAAAAAATTCTACCAGTCTATCGCACGGCAGTTGGCTGATGGTAAAAAACTCAGCGTAAAACAGATCGCCGCCCTTGAAAAACTGGCAGCCAAATATCTTTCCTGAATAATAAAGAGTCAACGATGACAACAGAAAACAGCAAACAAATGCATAGACGGAGCCTCTTCGGAAAAATGTTGAGGAGACACCGGCTGCGCAAGCTTTTCAGACGGAAACACCAAAATGTTGAAAAACGTACATGGAAAAGCCGTATTGCCGGTATCTCCGGAAATATTATCATTGCTCTGCTGATACTTGCCGCTGCGGTCATCATATTTTTTGATCAGCTGCTCTGCTTTGCCATAACCAGAGCCGGCAGTGCATTTGCCGGAGTGGAAATTACCATCGGCAATCTGGAAACATCATGGTGCAGAGGTGATATAAGGATCGATGATCTGCGGGTCGGTAATCCGGAAGGTTTCGGCGACGGAGATCTGCTGGAAATATCTTACGTTTACATTCTGGTGGATAAATCCACCATCTTTTCCGACAAATGTGTTTTCAAAAATATTGAATTGAGAAACATTTCAGTTCACGGTAAGATTAATTGCGACGGAGTATTGAATCTGCAGAAATTATCTGATCATCTGTGGAAATATTCCGATTCATCTTCTTCATCCGGGGAACGCTTTTTGCTCAACCGCATACGCGTCGATAACCTGAATGCATCCATCTGCGACCAACGCGAAGACAGCAATATCACCGGAACCGGAATCACACTGAAACATGCGGATATTTCTCTGGAAAAAGGTATTGCAGAACTGAATGATATGTATATAACCCCGCCTGAAAAATATTCCGGAAAACTCATTGAGTTATCCTCTGCAGCACTCCGCTTCACCCCGCATATTTTCTATTCTGAAAAACCTGTTCTGGAAAATATCGATATCGACGGACTGCACGCCAATATCGGATTGCAGGGAGATGGAAATTCCAGTGTCCACGAAATATTCCGCAGCTGCAGCAGCCTTTTCTTTGCAGACGGCACACCGGATTCCGGTGAAACTGACGGAAGCGGTGATGGCAGTATGCTGATTTTTGACAGCTTCTGCTTCAAAAATGTATCCTTTTCTTTCCGGGATGACAAGCATGAAAACTCCATACACGGTTTCGGAGTAAATTTTGATAAATTGAGCGGTTCATTCAAAAACGGGAAACTCAATCTTTCCGGTTTGCAGGTCAACAATCCGGATGGTTTCAACCGGAATATGTTCAAAATCCAATCAGCAGAAATAGAATTTGTTCCGGATTCGATTTTTTCCGGCGAGCCGGAGATCACCATGACCAAAATGGATACTATCTACGCCGTGATCGGCTTCAACCGGGAAAATCAAAGCAACTTATATGCGGTATTGCACTCTCTTGAGCAACTCTTTCTGCCGTTTTCCACCAATGAACCGGAAGTGGAACAAAATGATACATCCACTCCGCCTCGAATCGGAAATTTCGAGTTTACCAATATCAATCTGGATGTATGGGATGTCCGGAAAGAAAGAAACATAAATGGCTGTGCCATCTCATTGGATGGCTTGAAAGGCTCTGTAAAAGACGGTATTATAAATATTTCAAATCTGAAAATCTCACCTCCGGCAGGATACAATCAGGAGATGTTGAGTATAAAATCACTCGATCTGCAATTTATCCCGGAATCATTGGATGAGCAGAAAATCATAATAACTGATCTCTATGCAGACGGTCTTAAAGCGACTGCCGGATTGAAAGATCCGGATATTTCCAACATATCCGAGGTGGCTGATGCTGTGAAACTTTTCTTTCAGCCTCTTTTCAAACCGTCATCGGAAGCTTCGGGAACCACAGATGAGCAGGACACAGAACTGCCATTCATCGTGCAGAATTGTCTGCTGAAAGACTGTAATTTTTCCGTACAGGATCACAGAAAAAAAGACAATATACAGGGCTTCGGCATCTCTGTCGGAGAATTAAATTTCAACCGGATTTCCGGAAAAATAAAACTTCATAAATTCATGATCTTCAACCCGCACGGGTACTACCGCCGCTATCTGCTTGCCCTCACTGCTGCCGATGCCGTAATTACTGAAAACAATGGCAGTACAAGACTCAAAACTCTTGACATAAACGGGTTGCATGGAGTTTTTGAATACAAATCTGACGGTAAAACCAACTTCCATGAAATTGCCGATGCCATGTTTGTTATTTTCCACCGGATCCCCCCGTGCAGAATCAGAGAAGAAAAACCAGCCCCTCCGGTAAAGAAAGAGGAATATACGCTTGATCACTGCAAAATATCCAACAGTTCCCTGCTGATCTGGGATGCCCGGCAGCGGGTTCCTTTGAGAGTTCCGCTGATGATCGATTCAAAAAATTATAAAATGAGCTCCAGCGATACTCCGGTTCTGGAATCCATCCACAATCAGGCAACAGATTTTGAAAGAGAATTAAAGGATATTACCAGTGCCAGTAAAATCCTGCTGGGAGTGCTTAATTCCACCACCGAAAGCGGAGTGAATTTTATAAAAGAATCCACTGAACAGAGTGCAAAATTCCTTCAGGCACTTTTCGATTTCGGAAACTGAAGGGCTTACCGGCGACTTTTTTTTTGAAAAAATCGTCCTGCGCACTCTTTTATCTATTGAAATTCAAAAAGAGTGGCGTTATATTAATAGTAGTATACTAAAAACAGTATACAACAACAAACCCCAAAGGACTGTTTTCAGGATGAGCAATGCTATAAAATCAGCAACCGGATTGCCGCGCCGGGTGGAAAGTGCCAGAAACGCACTTATCACCTATATCCATGATAACGGTCTTGTTTCAGGTGACCGGCTGCCGCCTTACGCCAAACTGCGGGCTGAATTCGGTTTCGGCAGCCAGACCATCGCCGCCGCAGTGGATTCCCTCTGTTCCCTGGGCATGCTGGAAGTGAGGGACAAAGTAGGACTTTTTGTCGCCGATCCCAATGGCGGTCATCTTACCGGCAGAACGGTGGCTGTCGCCATCCGCAACCTTGCCGGAAGTGCTTATGCAGCCACATTGTCCGGCTTCATCCAGAAACTGCTCAGTGAAAAAAACTGCCGGTGTCTGACCTTTTTTCAGAGTACCGATCCGGCAGAATCCCCTTCGCCGGCACTGGCGGAATTCCCCGGACTGGAACAGGCGGTCTTTGAACACCGTTGCGATGGTATAATTTCCCTCTGCCCGTTTTCCGCCGGAGATCTCAAGCGGCTGGATGCTCACGGCATTCCCTGCTGTTTCATCGGAGATGACGACCATGAAGCCATGCCTTTGAGCGTGGTCATCGAGGTAAAACGCTTCATCAGTGATGCAGAAGAAGCATTGAAGAAAAACGGCTGTTGCAATATCGTCCAGCTCTGTGCATCGGAAGAACAGTTGAATCTGCGGAACAACTCTCTGCCCGCTTTAGTTGGCAACTCCTATGCCGGCGGCGTAAAGATCGCAGATGCTCTGCTGGATGCCGCTCCGGCAAACCGTCCGGATGGCATTATCAGTGACGATGACACCATTGTCAGCGGTCTGCTTGCACAGTTGATCGCCCGGCAGCTGCCGGATGTGGATTATCTGCCGTACATCGCCACGAT
The DNA here is from genome assembly GCA_045534015.1 of Victivallaceae bacterium. Classification (GTDB taxonomy): domain Bacteria; phylum Verrucomicrobiota; class Lentisphaeria; order Victivallales; family Victivallaceae; genus UBA1784. The sequence goes on from JAZSIZ010000020.1 coordinate 13,213, forward strand.
CATCCATGCTGAACTCGGCGAAAAATATCCCTCCGGCAGAATGATCCTCTTTCAGCAGGAAATCGAAAAATACGCTTCCATGGCAGTATCTTTGCTGTTGGATGTGCTGAAAGGAAGCGATCCAGTAACCAAACAGTTGTCTTACCGGTTCAATCCGGTTCTGAATTAAAGTTGTAAGCCAAGAACCCAAAACAAGGAGGAATAAAAAATGGCTGTCGACATCAAAGATCTGGCTATCAATGGCGGAAAGAAAGTTTTTGAAGGCGCTTTCCCCGGCTGGCCCCAATTCAACCCCGCTGTCTATGACAAAGTCACCGACATTCTGAAATCCGGCAAGGTCAACTACTGGACCGGTAAAGTCGGTATGGAATTCGAGAAAAAATGGGCTGAATGGCTCGGTGTCAAAAACGCCATCAGCGTCGCCAACGGTACTTGCGCTCTGCACACTGCCCTGGCAAGTCTCGGCGTCGGCCCCGGCGATGAAGTCATCTGTACTTCCTACAGCTTTATCGCTTCCAGCTTCTGCGCCCTGCAGGCCGGTGCGCTCCCCGTCTTCGTCGACTGCGGAACCGACCACCTGATCGATCCCAACCAGATCGAAGCTGCGATCACTGAACGCACCAAAGCGATCGTCGTCGTCCACCTCTACGGTATGGTTGCCGATATGGATCCGATCATGGCTGTCGCCAAAAAACACAACCTCTATGTCGTTGAAGACTGCGCCCAGTGCTTCGGCGGTGTCTACAAAGGCAAAAAAGCCGGTACCATCGGTGATGTCGGCTGCTTCAGCTTCTGCCAGAGCAAACACTTTACCACCGGCGGTGAAGACGCTTGGGTTGCGACTCATGACGAAGACGTCGCCTGGGAATGCCGTTCTTTCCGCGACCACGGTAAT
>JAZSIZ010000076.1:0-10002 GCA_045534015.1 Victivallaceae bacterium
TCAGAGTAAATCCTGCCCGTCTGCCGGGGGAGGTAAGCCACGGAATCCCCGGCAAAAAAAGAGGTGGCTGTTGCCAAACGACAGCTCTTTTCCTTTGCAGGGGGCTAACGCCGCCCCCTGCACCCCTGCGCCCCGCTCGGCGGGGGGCGGGGGGGCAGGGGCCGGCGTTAGCCCCCTGCAAAGGAAAAGAGCTGTCGTTTGGCAACAGCCACCTCTTTTTTTGCCGGGGATTCCGTGGCTTACCTCCCCCGGCAGACGGGCAGGATTTACTCTGACTGAACAGTCGGCACGATGAATTCTTTTCCGATCCTCATTCTGCCGTTTTCAAAAAACACATCACCGATGACCACATATCTGGGATGGATCTTTGTCTCGCTGTTATGCACATGAAAAACGATCCGCAATTTTCCCTCTTTATCCGTGAAAAAAGAGTGATGTCCGGCACCGACCATATTTGCCGGACGGTGCAGGATCGGAGCCTTTTCAATTTTCACATAAGGACCTTTTACATTGTCTGCCACGGCATATCCCACTGCATAATCATGACTTTTGTAATCATTTGCCGAATAAGTCAGATAGTATTTACCATCATGTTTGATCACAAAAGGTCCTTCAACAATGGCGTTCTGTACCATTTCCCACGGTTCAGTTCTGCCGAGACAGCGGAAAAGTGTATCTTCTTTAACGGTCATATAATCGCTTTCCACTTCCACGGCCCAGATCGCCGAACCGCCAAACGTATCCTGACAACGGCTGAAAAAGCAGTAACCTTTTCCGTCATCATCGATAAAAAGATGGTTGTCAATGCGGCGTTCACCGGCACTCATCGGCTGTTTAACTTTCTGAACAAACGGACCGGTCGGAGCGGATGATTCCGCGCAGGAAATATGATAGTCGGATGTAAGATAAATAAGGAACCGGTCTTTAAGAAAATAAACTTCCGGAGCCCAGAACCATTTGTCGCCCCAAATGTCCTCTTTTCTCAACGCAAAACTCTCTCTGCCGTTTTCAACAAGTTTCCAACTACGCAGATCCTGCGACTCATAAACCAAAACTCCGTCTGCATGGTTGGTTCCGTAGCTGTAATAAACGTTGTTATGGTAGAGAATAAACGGATCGGCATTGGTCAGCAGTTTCTTTTCTGTCATAGTATTATCCATTTTTTTGGTCTGTCCTTCACCGGCAGATGTTTTTCCGGCGGGTAATACAGCACACGATGCCAGAAACAATGCTGCAAAACTTGAAGCCATCATCCGCACACCACCTTTTACTATACATCTCATCGTATTTTTTCCTTGAATATCTGTATATGCACCATGTATGCTGAAAGTTACCATTAATATAGCACACTTTCACGGTGTGTCAATCTGCAATCTCACACGTTTTTCCGGAAAATATCCCCATGTGACACGACATCATATTTTTTAATACAAAAGTGTATTATTTGTTTTTTGCACTCATTTTTTATAATACTTTACCGCATTGAAAACTGCATTTTTTTCATTCTCTATACTGTTTAGAGTACAGTTGTACACCAAAATCGGATCATAAAAACAACATAATTAAAAAATTTTTCTGTTTTTTTGATTTCAAACGGTCGCCAACTGTTGCTATTTGCGTTTTCCTATGGTATACTATAAACAGAAAACCCAAAACCAATGGAGGTTACAAATGGCTATTGACAAAAAACATTACACCGGCGGAGATACCGAAGGCGGTATCACCAGCAGTTACGCCACAGCTGACGGCGTGAAACTCAAAGTCCCCTATTCATTTATGGGCAGTATCTATGATGAAGCCGAGTTTCAGGCTGCACTTGCTGCGATGAAACAGGATTCTCTGACCATGGGTCCCAAGACCCAGGAATTCCAGACTAAATTTGCTGCAAAACACGGTGCAAAACACGCTCTGGCATGCAGTAACTGTACCACCGGCATGATGGTTGCCACCCAGATTTTTGACATCGGTAAAGGCGATGAAGTCATCGTTACACCCAACACCTTTGTCGCCACCTGTCTGCCGATCCTCAAAGAAGGTGCAACTCCGGTTTTTGCTGATATTGATGAAAAAACCTTCAACCTCGATCCTGAAGATGTCGCCAGAAAGATCACCAGTAAGACCAAAGCGATCTACGTCGTTCACTATGCCGGTCAGATGGTCGATATGGATCCCATCATGGAACTGGCTGAAAAACATGGTCTGTACGTTCTGGAAGACTGCGCCCACGCCACCGGTTCATCCTACAAAGGCAAAATGGCAGGTTCCATCGGTGACATCGGCTGCTTCTCTTTCCACTCACTCAAAAATATCACCACCTGCGGCGAAGGCGGTATGATCACCACCAACAATGATGAATTTGCCAAAGGTATCATGGGTCTGCGCTGCATGAGCAACCAGCCGTGGAGCTGGAACGATGTCCTCGAAGATCCCAATAAACCGGAATGGAAATTCGGCAGCCGCATCACCTGCACCAAGAGTCCCGATCTGCTTGAATACTGGCTGCCTGCCCACTTCGATGTCCGTCCGTGGCTCGGCAAACACTGGGGCAACAACTACCGCATGAATGAAATCCAGGCCGCCGTCGGTTGCTGCCAGCTGGACAAACTTGATATGCTGATCAACAAACGCCGTGAACTTGCCCACAAGATCACCGAAGGCATCTGTGACATTAAAGGTATTGAAGCGGTCTACGAAGATCCCAACTGCTACCACAGCTATCACCTCTACACCGTCTGCGTCAACGAGAAAGAACTCGGCGGCAGCCGTGATGAGTTTATGCGTGTGCTGTATGAAGAAGAGGGCGTGCAGGGCATTCTGCACTATCAGCCGACCTTCCACTTCACCGGACTTAAAAATCTGGGTTACGATCCGGATCAGTGTCCGAAAGCCAGCGATTTCTTCTACAAACGCGAACTCAACATCCCGATGCATCCGCGTTTGACCGAGCAGAATATCGCCGATACCATCGAAGGTATCAAAAATGCCGCTGCCAAAGTGCGCAAACGCCACAACAAAGCGTAATCGGTCATTGAACAGATCAAGCCGTTTCCGGAAATCATCCGGAAGCGGCTTGATTTTTATCAGACAGAGTGTCAGAGATTTTTATTCCAGTGAGTGATCCCACTTTTTGACGATCGGTTCACTGACAGATTTGTTGTCGCTGTAAGTTGCCGGGCCGTAGAAAAGCTCTGCGTGACCATCGGCAAAAGCAATATTTACGGCTGCGCCTTCTGCATCTTTGGCTGTCACTCCGTAAACACCAACTTTGGTCGGTTTATGGCGGTAAGCGATCCTGGTGAATGAGTTGTAACTTACTGCCGTACATCCGGCACTTCCGGCTTCCAGATACAAAAACATATCAGAAGCACGCTTCACCTGCGAACCTTTAACAAGGATGCTGTTATTACCTCCGGAAATAAATTGATTGATCGCATAGCTTATGCCGCCTTTTCCAGCATATTTAGTATCACTTGTAAACATGGGAGCCGTATCTGACGGACAGATGAACCATTCAGGACCGGTGCCGCCGGGCCAGTCTGAAGACTTGTAAGTTCCGGTGTTGACCAGATCCACACCGGCAGTCATCGCCATGACTCTGCCCCAGTAATTTCCGCCGTAATCGGCATTTTTGGCAGGGTAATAATCTGCATCATTCAGATACATCATGGTGTAATTGCCCATCTGCTTCAAATTGTTGATGCAGCTGGATGATCTGCCCCGCTCGCGGGCAGAATTGAGTGCAGGCAGAAGAATTGCTGCCAGAATAGCGATAATGGCGATCACCACCAGCAATTCTATTAAAGTGAATGAGTGTGCGGGGGACAAGGAAAACTTTTTTTCCCGTGAAAAAAAGTTTTCCCTTTCCCCCGCGCCCCCTTTCTCTTTCAAAAAAAGCGAACTTCTTTGTTGAGTTTCAACTGCACTTTTTTGTGCAAAAAAATGCCATGATGAGATAGCACTGCTTACCAGCAATTCGATCAAAGTAAACTTGTGTTCTGATTTTTGTAACATTTTCATAAACATACACTCCTTTTTTGTTTCGGGAACATTTTTTCAATTACTGCTGATTTATTTGTTTACATATTTTTCCGGTATGATCACCCGGTTTTTCCATGATCCTCCGCCGTAGGGGGTAATTATCTTTACCCGCTTCCAACGGTTGAGCGCAGCGGCATCGACACTTTTTATTTCAGCATTGACACAGCCGCGCCATGAAGAATCGGAAACGATTTTCGTAACACTGCCATCTTTGCGGGTGATCCGCACCTTGGCGATCGCGCCGTGCGGAGTTTTGGGTCCATCCTCCACTTTCAAAAGCAGAAGATTTTCACCTTTTTTCACTTTCCCGGTCAGATCAAAATACTTCATTTTGTTCCAGCCGTCAAAACGTCCGGCAGATTTGCCGTTGAGATAGACTTCGCCGTAATCGTCTACCGAACAGATCAATTCCACTTTGACTGCATCAGCAGGAATATCGATCACCTTGCCCAGCGCTGCCGTGGAAAATGATTTATTAAAAGAATCCTCTGCCCAGACCCAGCAGGCTTTACCGGAATACAATGTGCCTTTTATGGTTTTCATCGACATAAAAAGCTGATCTCCAGCCCCCGGTGCGGCAGGCAGTTTACGCAAAGGCGGCACGGAGCCGGTAATGCTTTTCTTCACTCCGTAAGGGGCGATTTTTTCATTACCGTAAACCGCATCGGTTTTGGTCGTATTCAGAGCGATGATCACTTTTCCGGCGGGGAAGTTCCACTCTTTCACAGTTACTCCATTGGATAGATAAGTAACTTTGCCGGTTGCTTGCAGAATATCTGACATTTCCGCAAGCTCCCGGTTGACTTTCCACAAATCGGCGAGAAATTGGCGGTATGCCGGAGTAACTGCCGCCGGAGTACGTCCCAAACTCCACCATGCCACACCTTTACTGCCATTGAGCAGCGCATCAAATGCCATAAAGCGCAATTGCTCATATGACGGATATTGTGATACTGTGCCTATGGCATGACCGCTGTCATTCCAGGCAAAAGCCTGAAGTGTCATCCACACCGGTTTGCCGTTATCCATGGCATCGACAGTATAGCGGCACTGTTTGCCGACAATGGCAATAGTTTTATCCGGAATAACGGAGTTTTGCGGTTTGGGAACTGGATAAATATCCACACCGTAAATATCTGCCGCCTGTGAAAAGAGCCGCAATGTTTCAGTATCACTCGGTGGAGCGGCATTGATCCACACCGGGTGATAGGGATCAAGTTTCTTATAAAGCTCATAACTTTTCAGCAGCAGCGACAGGGAAACTCCCGTCCATGCCGGTTCATCAACCGAAAACCAGCCGAAAAGTGCCGGATGGGAAGCAACTGCCGGAGTGATGACTTTTTTGACGGTATCGGTGAATTTGTCAAATTTTTCCGGCGAAACCGCCAGCGGCAGACCGAAAATAACATACATTCCATGTTTGCGGAAAAGTTCCAGTATCCGCAGATTGGCTTTTTCATTGAATGCCGCCTGCTGGAGTATCACATTGAATCCGGCAGCTTTCATATGCGCAAGCAGTGCATTGCCGTTTTCATCATCGGCAATATTCAATCTCCATGAAATGATCGGAAAAAACTTTTTCCCTTCCACCAGAAAAAATCCGTCTTCCAGAATGACGACCTCATTTTTTGCCGGAGCAAGAATGTTTATTTTCCGGGTGAGACGGCGGATCAGCTTACCGCTGCCGTCGGTCAAATCAGCACTCAAAAGCAGTTTTTTACCCATACCAAGTTGAGAAAGCGGAATGGAAAAACAGAATTCATTCCCTTTGTTTTCTGCAGCAAAAACTTTACCCTGACAACTTATCTTGCAGTGCTTTGCCCCGGGAGCGATCACTCTGCCGGAAATGTTTTTCACCGGATCGGAAGCGTAAATATTACCGCGCATCGCCGGAGAAGAAAGCACCATACGGAAATTTTCACCCGGCTTGGGAATGACCTCTTTGCAGCTTACCATCGATACCAGCAGACGGCTGTCGCCGTAAATGCGGAATCCGATCCCGCAAGTGCCGGTCACCCCGTCGGGAATACGGATGCGGCAGGTGCGCAAGATAGCTTTATTCCGGAACGCATCTTCCCAAGGCAGGAAAGTTATCCGTTTTTTATCGGCATCGGCAATGATTTCCAAACGGTATTGATGCATTCCCGTGGGGTTGGCGGTTTTGCCTGCGCCCTGCACATAATATTGCACTTCATAAATTTTACCCGGGAGAAATTTGAATCCCGGCAATGTTGCTCCGCTGCTGTTGCAGAAACGGTCGATGAAAACACCTGCCATGCCGCCGGGAAATTTTGCCGCCTTGCTGTTGCCGTAAAGTTTCCATTTTTTACCGAGCTGGGAGATGCTTTCAAATTTTTCAACGGTTGCTTTCAGATTCCGGAATGTGACTTCCGCACCTTTTTTTGTTCTCAAGCGGAGAATGACCGGATTTTTCCATCCGGCAGGCACGATTATTGAAGATATGTGTCCGGTGAAGCTCCCCGGCGCAGGGAGTTCAGTCCAGTCGCTGTTGATCATCACCGGTTTGCCGAATGATTCAGCATAGACCCGGTAATTGCCTTTGCCGCGAACTTCCACAGAGATGGTGATGCGGCAGTTATCCGGCACTTTGGACAAGGTGTAAGAGTATACCGCTTCATCTTTGATCACCGCCTGATTAAGTTTCCGGTCAGCATAGACTCCGGCATCTTTACTGCGCAAACTGCTGTTCCATCCCGGATCTCCGATCCTGATCGCGGCAATCGTTTCTTCCACAGAAAGCGGTTTGGGAACAGCTTTTACCGATAACCCGCTGAAAGTGACTTTGGAATTTTCCGTGGAACGCAGAACCACACGGATCGGAGCCTTCCAGTCAGCAGGAATATCCAATACGGCACTGCGGATATTTTCCTTTCCGGAAACATTGAATCCGGCAGTGGAAGTACTTATCCTGCTCTTGTTTTTGCCGAAAGATTCCAGATACACCATTGCCTGACCATTGCCGGAAACTTTTACCGTCACCATGACGGCACTATCCGGTTTTACTCCGGTGAGTGTGGTGGAACAAACGGCATCACCGGTAAGAAAAAATTGACCGTTTTCAATTTTGATCGATGCATCGGCAGAACGGGGAGTCTGCCGCCACGGAGTATCAGCCAATGCTATTTGAGAAAACAGCTGAATCCCCCATAACAGAGATGTAAGCACAAGAAACTTTTTCATATGCTCCTCCTTTGCAGTGATAAAGAGTTTACATGGATTATACAGTCCCGGCAAAGGTTTAATGTACCATCCGGCAAATGATTTTTAATGACTTATTTTATCAAATTATGATCGATTTTATCATTTTTTATTTGCAATTTTACTGCTTGTGAATTATATTTACGAATATGAAAAGAAAATTTTGCAGCAAAGACCGTTATGTAAAATCGGCTGATTTTGTTTTTCAGGATGATCCGTCATTTTTATTCCGGATCACTCTGGCAGACCGACAGCCTGTCACCCATTTGCACATTCACGAATTTCATGAAGTGATATGCGTGATTTCCGGCAGTGGTCTGCATGTGTGTGAAAAGCATGAACCGCAGCAGATAACAGCCGGCGACATATTGATCATCCCGCCCGGCGGCAGGCACGCCTATATCCGTTCTGATGAGCTGAAGGTGGCGAATATTCTTTTTTCCTGCCCCGCTTTGCCGCTGCCCTTTATGGAATTGTGCCGCACGGTAAATTTCAAAACTCTTTTCAATAAACACTATGAACAATTCGGTAAAAAAGATTATCCGGTTTTTCATCCTGCAGAAGAAGTTTTTGACGAGATCATTCAATTGGTAAAAATGAGTTTTGCCAAACCGCCGTCACCATTGTGGCACAGCTATCATCTGGGGATATTGACGCAGATACTTTCACTGATCTGCAATGAATATCCGGAACAATCTGACGCAGAGGAAAATTCTGATGTATGGGCGGTCATCAACTTTATGCAGCATAATTTTTCCCGCCGCATCGCATTGAGTGAATTGTGCCGTCACTTTTCCATGTCACAGGCAACTTTTCTGCGCCATTTCCGTCATATAACCGGGATGACTACCGGAGAATATCTGATGCAGCTGCGTTTGAAACACGCTTCAGAATTATTGTTGAACAGCGATTCAAGGCTGAAAGAGATCGCAGAAGCTTCCGGTTTTCCCAGTGTCGAATACTTCAGCAGATGCTTCAAAAAGCACTTCGGCATTGCACCGGGGGAATACCGGAAAGATAAAACTCATCTGTAATGCCCACTTTTCCGGTCAGGATCAAACTGAAAAACCGGTGCTTGCAAAATTCAGATGATACCCTGAATTTTGTAAATCTCAAATATGATCTTTCAAGCAAAAAAGGTGGTCAAATGACATTTTATACAATTTTCTGTATAGACCGGCTTGAAAATGTATACTATTTACAGTATATTAAAGTCAGGACATGTATTCAACAATTTTCCGGAGGATGTACAGATGGGAAAAAAAGATGGCGGCGATTTCCGCTATTCAGTCGGTGAAAGCAAAGTGCCGTGGCACGCAGTAGGCGAATTTTTTGACGGCAGCGATGCACTGGAAATGGTCAAATTCCTGCTTCCGGATAATGGTGAAGCTGATTATGCGGAAAAACTTGCCAATGCAGCAAAAGCACTGCAGGAGCTTTCAGAAGTTTCCGGCAGAGCCACCAAACTGACCCTCGGCAAAAAAGTTGCGGAAGCTGAAACTCTCTGCTGTGAGTATTTCGGCAGTAAATATGCCTGTTTCACCGCCAACTGGACCGGCGGCATGGAAATTGCTTACAAACTTGCCGGTATTTCCGCCGGTGATGAGGTGATCATGCCCGCAGTTACCTTTATTGCCACCATGGCATATCCGTTGAGTATGGGGGCAAAAATCGTTTTTGCCGACATCGATCCGGAAACCATCAACCTTGATCCGGCAGATCTGGAACGCAAGATCACCCCGAAAACCAAAATGATCGTTCCCGTCCACCTCGGCGGTTATCCGGTGGATATGACCGGTGTCATGGAAGTTGCCCGCAAACACGGTATTCCGGTCATGGAAGATGCCGCACACGGCATGGGCGGAGCTTTCAACGGCAGAAAACTCGGAGCCATCGGTGATTTCGGTGGATTTTCTCTGCACGAAGTCAAAAATATCAACTCTCTCGGTGAAGGCGGAATTCTGCTGACCAATGATGATTTCTACGGCAGTCAGCTTGCCGGAGGCCGCTTCCTCGGATTGGATTTCACCCGCAAAATCAAAGACTGGCTCTACGACATTTCTCCGCTGACCGCCAAAGACGGTTCCATTCAGGTCGCCCAGAACCATTCTTCCACTGAAATTCAGGCTCTGGGACTTATCCGGCAGATGAAGCGTTTGGATCAGATCATCGCCATCCGCCGCAAAGCCGCCGAATATATGAATGGTGTCCTCGGGGAGGAAAAAGGCATCCTGATCGAAAAAAGCGATACCGCAGATACTTATGGTACACACCACCTCTATCTGCTCCGCATCGACCCCGAAGTGGTCGGCGGCAATATCCAGCAGCTTTCTGCCAAACTGGCGGCTAAAGGTTTGACCAACATCACTCACTTCGGTCCGATGTACCGCTTCAAAATCATGCGTGATCTGGGATATAATGAGCATGAAATTGCGGCGAGTTGTCCCCGGACAGAGGAGATGTTCTACAACTCCTACACCCATTTGCCGCTCTATCCGCTGACGGAAGAACAGCTTGTTTATCAGGCGCAGGCGGTAGTGGAAGCAGTCCGGGAACTCAAACAGGGCAAATAATCCACCCCTTTTCTCTTACGTTCACAAAAGAGATTATTGTCTCAATTTTTGTGAAAAATCTTTACTGCGGTGGCGCATCGTGGTCAATCTCGCGCCTTGCTCCTGCGCCGCAGAGGTCGAATACAGTCGTATACTCCCTCTGCGTACTCGTCGCAAAACCCGACATTGTCGC
>JAZSIZ010000005.1:0-2204 GCA_045534015.1 Victivallaceae bacterium
GGTCTTGCCCCTCCAAGAGATGAACCGGGAGCAATAAGCATCGCAAGCCACTTTTCGTGTTCATCTTGAAATTTGTCATCATCAAGACGGCGACAGGCTTCTTCCAATTCCCGGAGCCGTGCCCACGGAGGAGCGGCCATATTGTTGTCATCATTCATAAATTTACCCTGCGGATCAATTTTGAACCGCAAAGCCCCCATTCTGGTTTCATCATAGACCCCAAGCAAAAAATCCGATTCCTGCAAGATTTTTTGACGGCGTTCTTCCTTTGCTGCCCGGATTTTTTCTCTGCGGAGCATAAGTCTGCGCCCCCAGCGGTCAGGGGCTGAATCTGTAAAAATCCCAAAATTGTTTTTTGATGTAAATTGCGGGCCTGTATAAAGTTGTAAATCAGGATCAAGAATTTGTGTGGGATACTTCTTCAACCAGTCATGATTAAATTCAAATGAAAAAAATTCTTTGCCTCTGACAATTTGAACAGAAAGTACTCCGAGCAATTCCGGTGTTGTTGTATTGTGGTCAAAATAGACATAAATATTTTTAGCATCACTCATTTTGCACCTCGTTTGGAAGCTCTGCGGCGAACAGAAAGTCCGGCATCTTGAATTTTACGTCCCAATTCATCATCCTGAGCGACTTTTAATATATCCTTTTCCAAGCCCAAGGTCATCAAAACCTGCATATAATTTCCAATTGAAACTGCAGGTGAGCCGGATTCTATTTTGCCGAGCGTTGCAATACTGATGCCCGCCCGTTCTGCTTCCAGTTTGGCTGTAATATTGCGCCGCAACCGGGCAAGCCGGATATTGGAACCAAGTTCTGACAGGATATTTTCGATTTGAGGCAGTAAAATTACAGTTTTCTTTGGCATAGTGTTCTCCTTGTAACTTCTATTAAAATATCATTTATTTTGAATAAATCAAGTTTTATAAGCAGTTATTTTATTCTTTTATTCAAAAATAATTATTACTACAAGGGGAAAATGTGATTTTATTCTTCTGGCGGCTGCGCAAAGCAGTCGCTTTTTTGCTTGCCTCTTTCCTTGCGGAAGAATAAAATCTTCCGGAAAGGATGAACTTATGACGAAAAAGAAATTATTGGTTCTGCTGACGACACGGGATCAGCAGAAAAGTGGTACGCAAACGCTTACGGAGTGGACAGGGATTTTTGTCCAAAGTACGGACAAACTCAATGACACTGAAAAAAGAGTTTTTGAAGAGGTGCAGGAAACTTTGGAGACCGTTTCCTGTGGATGCGTGACCGGTATTCCGCAGCACAACTTTTCCTGGCAGGAAGAGGAATTGCTGGAGGGGTATGGTCTTGACACACGATTTGAAATGTGAGAGGTGACTTATGGCTTTGCATTATGATATTTCAAAAGTTAAAAACTGGCGGCGAAAAGTAAAACGCTCCCCGCATATGGTGGAACTGCTCTCTATGATGTGTTTTTGCGTCGGAATGAGCGAAATTTCTGAAAAAACGGTCAATGAATTTTGTTACCGCTTAAATCGTTACAGCAATGAAGTCGGAGCGTTGGCTTATACCGCAAAACGCCGCCCGGTCAAATGGACTTATGCCAAACTTAAACCGTGGTTCGGTATGACTACCAATGTCAGAACAATTTCCAATTCCGCATTTGATAAACTTGTCCGGGAACGCTCCGGACGCTGAACATTAGGAGAAAATACTATGGCTATGATGAAAATGAATTGGGCAACCGGTCGCATGGAAGCGGTTGAATTTCCGGAACTCAAACGGGGACAAATCCTTCATTGCTGGTCCGGAATGTGCGGTTCTCATTACGAAAAAGCAGTTTTGATCGCAACCACAAAAGATGATTTTGGTATTCATTATAAAGCTGTTGCGTTGGAGGATCATCACTATATTCATCCGACTGCACCGGAAGTCTTTGAACGGGCAGGAAAAATCGGCTGTTTCTACAAAAACGGCGAAGTTATTCCGGAAGAAGAAACTGCAAAATATGAAATGCTTGCTTTACAGCGGCAGCAGAAAATTGCTGCGGAGCAAGAACAGAAACGCCTTGAAACAGAAAAGTTGCGGAGCATCGGCAAAGCCCGATTTGATGCTGCCATTGCCAAACACGGAATGCCGCAGGCTCTTATTGTCGCTCATCTCCGGGAAGATGATTCTGACTTGCAAAGTGATTATCACGGATCCCATACGGTTGCAACGGTTATTCTTGC
>JAZSIZ010000061.1:0-22236 GCA_045534015.1 Victivallaceae bacterium
AATTGCACCACATGAGCCGAACCACCACCACACAGCGCATACCACAGGACAGTACCCCGCCCCCCGCCGAGCGGGGCGCAGGGGTGCAGGGGGCGGCGTTAGCCCCCTGCAAAGAAAAAGAGCTGTCGGTTTTGCAACAGCCCCTTTGTCTGTTTTTGTCAGATTATCAATCAATTGGTCTGCCGCCGGCATCGATTTTTTTACCGCATGCACCGGTTGAACCGGCAGATTTGGCAGCGGCGGCAAGTTTTTCCACCTCCCACACCGGGGCAGGGGCGAATTTTCCGGATGCCAGATACTCCACGATGGCACGGAGCATATATTTTGCTCCGGGATCGTCAGCATCAAAGCGGAAACCGGAGATCATCAAACGTCCTTTGCCGACGGAAAATTCCGAAAGCATGGATTTATGTTTGACCATCTTGAATGAGGGGATCAATTCAAAGACCGGGGCAAATTCCGGCATGGATTTGTCATACATCAGCGAGTGACTTTTGCGCATCATGGGGAAAAACTGCCAGTCGAGAAATCCGGCATGGGGGAATTTTTCCCAGACCGGGTGATCATTGAGCAATGCTCCGGCATGACCGAGAGAACGACCGGAGGTGTGGGAACGGAAATTTTCAGCATTGGCAGTTCCCGGGAAGTTGTCGGTAAGAAGCACAGCTCCGCCACCGGCGATGAAACTGATGATTTTATCATCCAGAGCATTTACCACTTTGACATTGGCATTTGCGGCAAATTCTCCGGCGGGGAATATCCAGAAGTTCCAGAAGTTATCCCAAACCTTTTCACCGGCGGCAAGAGTTACCGACAATTTTGCTGCCATACCTTTTTCCACTTCCGGCAGTGTGAATTCCACTTTTCCGGCAACGGCGACTTTTCCCGGCTCAAAGACTGGGCAATCAATACTGCCCTGAGCGATGATTTTTCCGTCAACTCCGGCAAAGTTCCACTGCAAAACCGCTCCGGCAAGGGGGGCTGCTTCAAAGCAGGAAAATTCAATATCTTCGGCAAAGGTGGTTCCGCCGAGACGGTTGCGCAGATTTCCGGCGGAACAGAGCAGGACACTTTCGCCGCAGTAACGTTTGACATCGGCGATGGTTTCTCCATATTTTTCTTCATAAAACTCATTGAAAATACCGCAGGGATAACCGATCAGATGCCAGTGGGTGTCGATGCCGCCCAAGTAATCGAATCCGGCAACATTGCGCAGACGGCGCATATTTTCGACCAATTGTTTGCGGCAGCTGGAAATAAAAAGGGTGTTTTTCTCATAAAAAAGTTTAGCTTTGTCATAAACCCCGTGTTTGGTCATGTGTTCCCGGGCGGCTTCAAACATATCGGTGCCGATAAATGTACCTTTGTAGCGGGATTCCAGCGAGAAATCCAGATACCCCCCAAGAATACCGGATTCATGGTTCAAACAGGGGCGCTCATAGACGGCATTACGGGCTTCAGTAAGTTCCCTGCCGGGATATTCATCGTGAGCGTAACTGAATTCTCCGGCGAGGTTGCCGAAACAATCAGCCAGTTTGCGCACCCGCTTCATCCGTTCCGGATCATGGGGCAATGGTTCGGTAATGATTTCTCTGCCCGGGGTGAATTCATATTCGATGCCCCGCATGGCTTCCTGGGGATTAAAGAGCATACCCGGAGCCATTTTGTGCAGCATATCGACCAGTTTTTCCATGCGGATAAGAGCGACTTCATCGATGATTTTTTCATTGCCCTCACAGAGGATCACCGCCGACGGGTGGCGGCGGATCTGACGGATAATGTCGGCGGCTTCATCGAAGCTCCAGACTGACGGAAATTCGGTCTGGACAAGAAACCCGAGTTCATCACATGCTTCATAAAACGGTTCAGGCGGGCACCAGGTATGACAGCGGATGAAGTTGAATCCGGCTGCCCGGATGACTCCCAATTCCCGCAGATATTTTTCTTTATCGTAATGCGGATTGGTGGTATCGGCAAAGTAGCAGTGTTCGGTAACGCCGCGGAAAAAAGTCGGAATACCGTTGACCTGCAGTTCCATGCCGTTTCGGGTGACTTTTCTGGCGCCCCATTTGAATGAAACATGATCGGTGATCAAGTCACCGCTTTTGAGAGTCAATTCAATATCGCACAATTGCGGATCCCGGTCGCTCCACAGCTGCGGAGGAACTGCGGAAGTGAATTCAGCTTCACCATCGATTTCCAGAGAACCGGAATCCACCACGCTGCCCTGAAAACTCATCTTCCATTCCAGAATGGCTTTGCCGCCCCTGGTTTCAATGTGCCAGAGCGGTTTTTCTCCGGCAAATGAAAGAAAATAATCTTTTAATTCCGCTTGCGGAGTAAGTTTGAGCCACACTCCGCCATTGATACCGGCACGCTCGGATTGATACCCCTGTGCCGCCAATCCCCGGTGCTGCCCGGGACGGGCTCCGAAAGGAATTCCGTCATGTGATTTATCCACCCGATGGTAAGCTCCGCCGTCATCATGGACATTGCAGACAATGATGACTAATTCATTTTCCTCTCCGGTTTTAAGAAAATCATCCAGTTTATAGGTGCTGGCTGTTGAATATCCGGTCACCTGTCCTGCAAAATTTCCGTTGCAGTAGACACAGCATCCCCACATCGCCGGTCCCACAGTCAGCGTGGCGCACCGGAATTTTTCAGCCACAAAAAAACGTTTGCGGTAAAAGCCGCTTCCGATAAGGAAACTGCTTGAGGCGTGCGGGGTCAGTGATCTGCCCATGGGAAAGTGCGGTTTGCGGTAATCCGGATTGAAACGGGCGGTCAGACCGAAAAAGTCCTCTTCGTCAAAAAGTTCATAGTGATCATCCCAGTAACCGGGAGTTACCATTTTTCCGGTATAAACTTCCGGTGCCGGAAGTTTGGAAATGAGCGGAATAAATTTCTGCGGAGAATAGAAAAAATCCCATTCTCCATTAAGCTGAAAATTTATAAAATCGTCCATCGTTTATGTGTTCCTTGCAGTTGATAAGATATTTGTTATTATGTATTACATATACTGTAATACAACACACCTTTATTTGCAAATCGATTTATTGAAATATTACCGGAAAAAGCCTGTTTTTGCTGTTTTCAAAAACGAAAAAGTTGTGGCGGTTATTTACTGGCAATTTTCCGTATGAGATTGTATCGGATGCTTGATTTGCTGTACGATTATTTTATATTGTTTTTTCAGAGGAGTTCTGTTATGGAAAAAGTACCGGATGAGCTGATCGGATATACCGGAAACACGGTGTGTAATCTGCTGCATTATTCAGCAACGGAAAAGGGGGAATTGGTATTGGCTTTGACCGGCAGTGCTGCGGTGATTGTCTCCGTATTTTTTTTGTACTGGCTGGCAGATAAATTTGTTTCCGGATGGAGAAAGGTAAATAATTCATTCTTTCCCGAAATAATCAGCCGCCTGCTGATGCCGTTTTTTACCGCTGCCGGATTGCTGGGGATTTTTTTTATCTGGGAACCTTTCAAGGAAAGCTGGGAATCCGGCTGGCTCCGGTTTGACCGCCAGATATTTTATACATCACTGATTTTTTGTCTGGGATGGGGGTGCTGCAGTCTGATAACTTTTTTTGATCTGAAGTTGCGTGACTTTGCTGAAAGAAATGACAATAAACTGGATAAACTTACTGTCAGTATGATCGGAAATTCATTGAAAACGGTTGTGATATTGACGGCATTTTTCTTTACCGGGCAAAATATTTTTCATTTCAATATTACGGCATTGCTTGCCAGTGCCGGGGTTGTCGGTTTATCTCTGGCTTTGGCGGCGAAAGATACGGTTTCCAATTTTTTCGGGACATTAGTGATCATTGCCGATTCTCCGTTCCGTATAGGAGACCGTATCGAATGTGAAAATATCAATGGTATTGTTTTGAGTGTCGGCATGCGGAGCAGCCGGATAAAGCTGGATGACGAATCGGTCTGTACCGTGCCGAACAGTATTTTGAGCAACTCCATTCTCCGCCGTATCGACAGCCGCGGAGTGCTTAAGCATGAATTTACTTTACAGCTGGTTTATTCGACATCTGCCGGAAAAATGGCAGATGCAGTTGCAATACTCCATGAGTTGCTTGATGATTTTCACGGCAGGGATCTGCCGGGCAATGCTCCGCATATTTATTTTGCTGCATTCGGGGAATATTCTCTGGACATCCATGTCATTGTCTGGTTGAAGTGCCGTACATTTGCGGTTGCTGAAGCAATGATCGATGAATTGAACCGGTCAATTTTGAGCAGATTCAATGCTGCCGGATTGGATTTTGCTTATCCCACCAGAACTGTTCAACTGGAAAAATGATTTTTTCTTCTTGCATTTTTGTGCCGGATGCAGTATGTTATGCATTGTTTTGGGAATGACGGCACAAATACGGTGTTCTGCCGTCAAGCTCTGCTTTGCGATGTGGAAAATGGTTTCATATTTTACGGAAATACGATGGTGGAAAAATTACGGGCATCACGCAACCGGACTGTGCGGATAAGTGACGGGGAAAAAGAGGAATTGCTGGGTAAATGTCTTTTTCCGGCAGCGGATATCCTTTTGCAAAGTGAGATCGATTGCCGGACTTTGTGCGGTGATTTTTTCAGTATCGCTCCACTGCTGCCCCGGAGTTTTGCCGATCTGGTGGTCGTTGATCCGCCGTATAATCTCACCAAAAATTTCAACGGCAATATATTCAGCCGTAAAAGTTCTGCTGAATATGAAAATTATACCCGTCAATGGCTGCAATTGCTTGTCCCGCTGATCAAGCCGACCGGTTCGATCTATGTTTGCTGTGACTGGGACACCTCTTTGATCGTCGGGCGGGTGCTGGGTGAATTTTTTCATATCCGTAACCGTATAACCTGGCAGCGGGAAAAGGGCAGGGGAGCTGCGGCAAACTGGAAAAATTCTTCTGAAGATATTTATTTTGCTACAGTTGGAGATAAATATACTTTTAATCTTGATGCCGTGAAAATCCGCCGCCGGGTCATTGCACCGTACCGTTGTGACGGAAAGCCCAAAGACTGGGTGGAAAGTTCCGGCGGCAATTACCGTGACAGTTGTCCGGGAAACTTCTGGGATGATATAACTGTGCCATTCTGGTCGATGCCGGAAAATACCGATCATCCTACGCAGAAGCCGGAAAAACTGCTGGCGAAACTGATCCTTGCTTCCAGCAACCGTGGTGATATGGTTTTTGATCCGTTTGCCGGAAGCGGTTCGACCGGTGTTACGGCGGAAAAACTTGACCGGCGTTACTGTTCTGTGGAAATAGATCCCTATTTCTGTGCCTGTGCCGAAAAAAGATTGCTGCTGGCAAAAGAGGATAAAAGCATACAGGGCTTTGACGGAAAAGTTTTTTATGAACGCAACTGCGCTCCGGTAAAAAAGGTCAGAAAGAATCAGCTTCCCTGATCAGTCCCCGGTAGAGTTTGAAAATATCTCCGGCAGAAACGAATCCCATAAATTTACCATTTTTATTTTTTACCGGCAGATGACTCTGTCTGCTTTTTTCAAGGGCATTCATTGCACTGGCAAGATCATCATCTTCATTGAGTACCCGGCGCGGCGGTTCCATCAGATCGTAGACCAACGTATTGCTGGCAAAATCAGGATCGATCAGAATCGGGGTTATCTGTTCCAGATGGATGATTCCCATTAATTGGGCATTGTTATCCAGAACCGGAAAGAAATCTGCTTTAGGTGAACTTTCAATGGTACGGCGCAGATCAGGCAGTGAAAGATCCGGTGCCAGCGGTGTGTATTCTGTGGAAATACACACTCTCACGGAAAGGGTGCGCAGCATAGCTTCATCCCGGTCATCATTGAGCAGATTTGATTCCGCCAGAGCTTTGCGGTATATCGAATGAGGTTCAAAGAATCGTGCCACCGCATGGGATAAACTTGAAACGATCATCAGCGGAACCAGCAGAATATAACTGTAGGTGACTTCGGCGATCAGAAAGATCCCGGTCAATGGGGCCCGCAGAACAGCGGAAAAAACTCCGCACATGCCGATAACGACAAAATTGGCTTCCTGTAAGTGAGTTATACCGGAAATATTGATCAAACGGGCAAAGGCGAATCCGGTAAATGCTCCGATAAACATTGCCGGAGCAAAAATTCCCCCGTCACCGCCGGAACTTACAGTCAATTCAGATACCGCTGCTTTCAGGATTATTGCCGCTCCGATGATCAGGGCGAGCGAAAGAGGGATCGGCAGTTCACTCAACATCGGGCAGCTGCGCAGTAATGCATCCATATCTCCATGAAAAAGCCGGGTGATGAAATAATATCCCTGACCCCGCAAAACCGGGAACGCCGCAAGAACTGCACAGAGCATAATGCCGCCAGCCAGCAAACGTTTGCCGGGAGTCGGCAGAAATTTTTTCAGCAGAGCAGAAAGAGCGTAGACACTTTTGATGACAAAAACTCCGACAATGGCACAGAAAATGCCGCAGAGAAAATAATACGGTATCGCATCCAGTTTCCATTCCGGATTGATGACAAAAAGTATTTGCTCATGGTGAAAGAATGCCCGGGAAACCACCATCGCCACCGCACTTGAGATCAGCATCGGTATCAAAGCTGCCACGCTGAATTCCGGCAGCAGCACTTCAATGGCAAAAAGCACGCCGCCGATAGGGCTCTGGAATATCGCAGAGATTGCCGCCGCCGCACCGCAGCCGATCATCAGCATCTTCTGCCGCCGGTCGATCCCGAAAAATCCGGCAGTATTTGCTCCCACCGCAGCTCCGGTAAGCACGCTCGGAGCTTCCAATCCGGCAGAACCGCCGCAGCCGACCGAGATCGCTGCAGAAATGATATGGTTGAATGTTTCCCGCAGCGGGATGTTGATTTTTCTGCGGTTGAGGGCAAGGATCAAGGGGCTCAAACTTTTTGCATAACGGTTGCCGCCGATGAGCCTCTGGGCACAGTAAGATAACGCAATACCGGAGAAAGGAAGCAAAAGAAATCCCGCCATTCCCCAGCGTGGATCAGCTTCTTTAAGCAATTGACCGCTGTGTTCCAGCAGAGCCACCAATTCGTGCAGTACCGCCGCCGCAACAGCGGCAATCACTCCGATAAGCATGGCGATCGGTACGATCCGGGAACGTGAACCAAGCCGGTGTTCCCATTGATTACGTAACTTTAAAACCGATTTTCGGCGCAATCTCAATAAATATCTGCCCATAATGCGATAACCGGAATTTTTACAGATGAATTTTTCTTTTTTGCATCTGCATAATATAGCACATTTTTGTTGTTTTGCAAGGTGATGTCAATGAAGAAACAGCGATGAAATATGCAAACGGTGCGATTGTTTGTTACGGGACAGAGATGTTTGAGTTTATTATGTGATCAGCAGAGTTTTATTGTCAGTTGTTCCAGCAGGATACGCGGTTCACCGCCTCCGGTGACCAGCGCGCGGCTGGTATCCCGTATCAAAGTCAGTTTTCCGGCGATTGCCGCTCCATTGAGTTTGACGGCGGCTTCGCACATTTTGAATGCCCGGTAAGGGTGCAGTTTGATCAATGGATTATCCGGATATTTTGCTTTGATTTCATCTGAAAGATTTTCAAAAGCTCCCGGGGATGGGCGTTGGATGCCCAGTTCCTGCATAGCCAGACGGCAATTGAGTGATTTCTGAAAAGAGTTGGAAAGCATGGCGATCAAGCGCATTTCAAAACCGGGTTCATTCTGACGTGCCATCAGAGCAAGAGTTTTCAATGCGGCATCTTTTCTGCCGTTTTGTATAGCTTCAGTATATTCCCAGATGATCGCCTCCGGAGTCCGGCTGACGATTGCACGGCAGTCTTCCAGAGTTATTTCCGGAGCATTGCCGGTGTAATTGGCAAGTTTTTCCAATTCATTGGCAAGAATTCCGGAATCTCCGCCGATGACTTCGATAAGGAATTGCATCGCATCCGGCTGAATACGTTTTCCGGTGTTTTTGGCAAAATTATTGAGTACACTGCGGCGGTTTTCTGCAAAGTTGCGGTCAGTTGCCCGTGAAACGTTGTGCAGTGCAATATCTGCACCGTTTTTCTGCAGATTTTTCCATAAGGTTTTCCGCTTGTCGATACCGGGACCGTCGATGATGACGGTCAGCTCTTCCGGCAGCGGAGCTGAAAGAAAATTAACCAGTTCTTTCACTGCCGCCGGGGCGGATTCCACGGTGAATGAATCAAGATCAGGATGATGACGCATCCAGACGATCTTTTCCGGAGCGAGAAACGGCGGTGTGCGCAGAGCTTCCAGACAGCGGTCGGCGATGACATCTGCCTTCAATTCCGGTAGATCGCCCTGAACGATTTCCACATGATCGGCATTTTCCGGTTCTTCACACTGCGCTGCCATCAGCACGGTTTCCCTTGCCTGCTGTTTTCTGGCGAAATCATCATCGCCGGAAATAAAGTAGAGTTTTCCCATTACTGCACCATAAAGTTGATCATTTTTTCAGTGGCGGCAACGGCAGCAAGCACCTGGTCGGAATCGACACCGGTGGTGATATGGGTTTTGCCTCCGTAGCTCCAGGTAATGGTGGTTTCCACAATGGCATCGGTTCTGCCGCCGGGGGGGATTCGCTCCTCATAGTCCATCAGTTTCGGCATGGAAAGATCAAATTTTTTCAGACACTTTTTCAAAGCTTTGACAAAAGCATCGTAACCGCCGTCACCTTTGGCAGAGGCTTCTGCCTGTCTGCCGTTGAAATCTACCGCCACATGCGAGTGTGCCAGACCGTGGAGTTTGGAACTGAAATCAGCTGCGGTGATCTGGAAAATTTTTTTCAGCGGAGTTTTTTTCACTCCGGCGACAATGTAGGGCAGATCGGCAGTGGAAACTGTTTTTTTCTTATCTCCCAGACGGACTATTTCTGAAAGCAGATACTCTTTCTGTTCCGGTGAAAGTGCCGCATCCCATGAGGTATCTTCAAGAATAGTTTCAATGGAAGCTCTTCCGGCAAGTTTACCCAGAGCAATATCCCGCTGTCTGCCGAATCTTTCCGGACGCAGTTTCCCGGCGTATAATCCGCCTTTCTGATCGCCGTCGGCATGAACTCCGCAAGTGTGGGTGTAAACATCGCTGCCGACCACCGGCATATTCCAGGGGCAGCGTTTACCGGAAAGTGATTGCAGCAGCAGAGAAGCATGCTGAAGCTCCTTTTCCACGACCTTTGTCCGGTGATTGGTAAAGTCGTGCAAAGCTACGACAAACTGGGCAAGAGGTTGATTTCCGGCTCTTTCGCCAAGTCCGTTGATGGTGGTGTGTATTCCGGAAAAACCGGCATTGACTGCTGCCAGAGAGTTGGCATTGACCATGCCGTAATCATTGTGACCGTGAAAATCAAAATGTTTGTCCGGGAACGTTGCGACCATCCATTGGGCATAGCGGCTCATTTCTTCCGGCGAGAGCAATCCGAGGGTATCTGCCAGCATAATTCTTTTTACCGGGAATTCCCCTGTTGCGTGCAGCATGTCGCAGATAAAGGAAAAATCTTTTTTCATTCCTTCGCTCCACGCTTCCAGATAAAGATTTACAGTCAAACCGCTTTCCGCAGCTCTGGCGATCTCCTTTGCTGTGTCATCGATATGGCGGGAAGGAGTCTTGCGTAATTGCAATTTGCAGTGATTTACTGAACCTTTGGCGACAAAGTTCACAGTTTTACCGCCAAGTTCATTTATCCACGTTACCGACTTGCCGTTATCGATAAAGCCCAGAATTTCAAGCTGCTGCAGATAGCCGTGCGGTTCTGCCCAGCGGATGATCTCTTTTACGGCACAGGCTTCGCCTTCGGAAACTCTGGCACTGGCAAGTTCCAGCCGGTCAACTTTTACCCGGGAAAGGAGCATACGGGCGATCTCCAGTTTTTCCTGCGGGGAAAAGCTGACTCCCGGAGTCTGTTCGCCATCACGCAAGGTGGTGTCGAGTATCTCGATATGTGAATGTTTGACTTTACTGTTCATGCTTTAATATACGACAGAAATATCTATTTTTCAATAGCAAAAGTGAATATTGGCACCTGCGGCGGGAAAAAACGCTCTTCTTTCAATTTGAAAGCTATCAGCGCATAACGATGATTTGAACCATCCGGTGCAGTCAACGGGACGGTCAGCCAGCAATTCAGGTAGATCAATTCATCTGCTCCGAGGAATCGGATATTATTCCGGTGCATTTTTTCCTCCATCGGCGGATACACTGCAAAGATGATCGTATCTGCCGGCGCGCGGGTGATCCTCTGTAAATTTACCAGCAGCGGTGACCTTTCACCGGATATGGTTTGATGATCTCCCGGGATTTCCCATATAACGGTATTCCCTTTGCTGTCTACACCGGATAATTTATTTTCCGCCAGCAGCAATGCGCATGATTCCATTTCAGAAGCCTTATTGATCTGTTGGAAATACAATTCGATAAGCTCCGGGTGATTCCATGCCACCGGATAACTTTCATTGGCTCCGTACACAGTGATTATACCCTGGATTTCCCGGTATCCGGTCATCTCATCGATCACCCGGTTATCCGGAAGTACCGGAAAGGAAACGGCGAACTGCATTATCAGCAAAGCCGCCATTACCGGCAGTTTATATTTTTCTGTTTTAAGTTGCGGGATAAACAGCAATACTCCTGCGGCAAATCCCGGCAGATATACCCGTGCCGGTGCGGCTGATGTGAAAAGTGCCGCCAGCAATGGAAAGATGATTATGGTCAGTAAAATCCAGCATATTCTGCTTTTCCGCTTGAAATATACCGCAAAAGGAATGGCAAAAAGCCAGATGCCGTTAAGTGACAGAGCAGAAGAAAGCCATTGATAAAATTCATTCCAGTTGCTTATGACTACTTTGAATTGCTGAGTTTGGGCAAAATCCTGCCAATTGGTCAGATACCACCATGCAGCAGCGATCACCGCTGAAAAAAGGATGGCAGTCTGGATGAAATTGAAACGGCGTTTTTTTATCAGGTAAGCAATGAAAAATATTCCCGGCGGCACAATGTACAGTATACTTGATGGCAGACAGAGGATCGCCAGCAGACCGCTTGCTGCTGCCAGAAAGGTAAATGGTATCGAACCTTTCCGGCATCTGATCAGTGCGTAAGAAAAGAGCAGCAGGAAAAAGAGCTGTCCGGCATAGCCGCGGGCGGTTGTTCCGGCGACGACCAGCGGCGGCAGAAATGCTCCGGCAAGAAGGGCGTACCATCCGCCGTGGCGGCGGTAAAAAGCTTTCCCGAGCAGCCAGAGCAGATAAATGGAACCCAGTGAAAAAAGCAGAGACCCCAGCCGGATGCACCAGACATGACTCCGGTTGAAATCCAGAAATTTTATAAGCAGAGTGTTTACCGGATGATTATTAGGTGTTGCCAGATCGGAAAAAATCTCATTTACCGGCAGTTTTGAATAATTTTCCAGCGACCATATCTCATCATATTCCAAATCTCTGGTGAGCAGAAAGTACCGGACGGCAACTGCCGCCAGCAGGATGATCACCGGAAAAAGCAATTTACTGTATTTTTTCATCACAGCAGTTTCTGGGATTTGCTTTTGGCGATCTTGCTTCTGGCAACCGCACTGGTTTCCATATCACCCAACTGGATCTTTATGCGGCGGATATTCTCTTTGCATTCCGGAATTTTCACCTTTTCAAAGAGATTCACCCGTTGTGTGGTGGTAGTCAATTCCGCCAGCAGAAGCTGATATTGTTTTTCCAGTACTTTTCCCTCGGCACGCAGAGAAAGAGATTCTTTCAATGCCGCCACGCAATCATCGGTGTGCCACGGTGTGTTGAGCAGATCCCAGCGGATGTCGGCAAACTCCACTTTCTCAAATACCGGAATGGTGATCCCGGCGATATTGACAGTGGAAGTGGCAATGGTTTTCACTTCCACTAATGCGGTGAATTTTTCCGCTTCCTGCGGCGAACTGAAAAAGAGCAGCAGTCCGGCAAGATTGTCAAGCGCAGCCTTGCGGGCATCCCGGTTGGCGGAAAGTTTTTCCACACTCAGACGCACCTCCTGCTGCAGCTGCTGTTTTTTCAACTGGAGCGTCGGCAGGAAACGGTTGAATTGCTTCAGCGAATCCTGCTGATGTTTCTGCTCGGTTTTGGTATATTTTATCTTTGCCATTTATCAGTTTTCCGGCCAGTATTCTTCGATCAGGTCAGTTTTTATACCCACTTCATTGCGCTCGAAACAATCTGCCAGTATCTCCCAGCCCAGATCGAGTGCTTTTTCCAACGGTATATTTACCGAAAGATCCATCATCTCATTTTCAAAACGTTTTCCGTATTTGAGCAGTTTTTCATCCCAAGCCGACATTCTGAAGCCCATGGATTGTTTTTCAAGAGTGCTCCGGTAGTCGGAAAAGAGCCGGATCATCGCATCCATAATGGCACGGTGGTCACTGCGGGTGCGTCCGTTGACCTGCTGTTTAAGACGGGAAAGCGAACCGAAAGGCTCGATTCTGCCGCCTTTCAAATAGAACTGACCTTCGGTGATATATCCGGTATTATCCGGCACGGGGTGGGTAACATCATCGCCGGGCATGGTGGTGACCGCGAGAATGGTGATCGATCCGGCACTGTCAAAGTCAACAGCTTTTTCATAACGGCTGGCGAGCTGACTGTAGAGGTCGCCGGGATAACCGCGGGTGGCGGGGATCTGTTCCATAGTGACGGCGATCTCTTTGAGTGCATCGGCAAAGTTGGTCATATCAGTGAGCAGCACCAGAACCCGTTTGCCTTTGAGGGCGTATGATTCTGCCACCGCAAGGGACATATCCGGTACCATCAGACATTCCACCACCGGGTCGGCGGCGGTGTGGACAAACATTACAGTCCTTCCGAGTGCGCCGTGTTCATCCAGTGTCCGCTTGAAGATCAGATAGTCATCGTATTTCAGCCCCATGCCGCCGAGGATGATCACATCCACTTCCGCCTGCAAAGCGATGCGGGCGAGCAATTCGTTGTACGGTTCACCGGCGACGGAAAAGATCGGCAGTTTCTGTGATTCCACGAGGGTGTTGAAAACGTCGATCATCGGGATATTGGTACGGATCATATTACGGGGAATGATACGCTTTGCCGGATTGACCGAGGGCGCACCGATAGCTGTCGGTTCATCGGTTACTTCCGGACGGTTGTCCCGGGGAACACCTCTGCCGTTGAAAACTCTGCCCAGCAGCGCATCGGAACCGGAAACGGTCATTTCCCTGCCGAGGAACCGGATCTGATCCCCGGTGCTTATACCTCTGGCTCCGGCAAAGACCTGCAATGAAACCTGATTGCCGTCCAACCGGATGACCTGTGCCAGAGAAACTCCTCTTGCACTGGTAACTTCGGCAAGTTCGTTGTAAGCTGCCCCTTCGGCTTCGACGGTGATGACGTTGCCGGAAATTTTAATGATCTTGTGATAAACCTTACGCATCTTGTCTGCTCCCTGTGGAGATTAATTTTTCGATCAGAGTGGTTTGCTCCCGGTATTCTTCTGAATCCAGAGTCATGTAGTTGCGGTCGGTGAAAAGCTGACGCAATTCGAGGAAGAATTTGCGGGCAGTTTCTTTGTCATCAAAGGTGAATGTCTCTTTCAGGACATTGTAAACATCTGTGAACATCTGCTGCTGACGCTCTGCCGGAGTAGCTCCGTCAACGGCATCAAAGGTATTTTGCTGCAAGTATGTATAGTCGAGGAATTCACTTTTGAGATAGATGACAAAGTCATCCATTGCCGTACCTTCTTCACCGATGACTTTCATCATCTGATTGACTTCTGAACCGCGGTGGAGGATGCCTCTGGCATAATCGAGCTGAGCTTTGTCCACGATGCTCGGGTATTTGCTCCAGCTGTCCAGAGGATGTATCGCCGGATAGCGGCGGGCATCGGAGCGTTCACGGGAAAGTCCGAGGAAGGCACCGACCACTTTGAGCGTTGCCTGTGTGACCGGCTCTTCAAAGTTTCCGCCTGCAGGGGAAACGGATCCGCCGATAGTGATCGAACCGGTTTCACCGGAGCGGAGTTTGACCAGACCGGCACGCTCGTAGAAACTGGCGATCAGAGATTCCAGATAAGCCGGGAACGCCTCTTCGCCGGGGATCTCTTCCAATCTGCCGGACATTTCCCGCAGAGCCTGCGCCCAGCGGCTGGTGGAGTCGGCAAGCAGCAGAGTATTCAAGCCCATCTGCCGGTAATATTCGGCGAGAGTCACGGCGGTGTATACACTTGCTTCACGGGCGGAAACCGGCATACTGCTGGTATTGCAGATGATGATGGAGCGATCCATCAGTGATCTTCCGGTTCCCGGGTCGGTCAATTCAGGGTATTCCCGCAGGATTTCCACCACCTCTCCGGCACGTTCACCGCAGGCGGCGATAACTACAACGTCAGCTTTTGCATTCTGACTGATAGCATGCTGAAGCACGGTTTTTCCGGCACCGAAAGGTCCCGGGGTACAGAATGTTCCACCGGTGGCTACCGGAAAGAAGGTGTCGATGGTTCTCTGACAGGTGATGAGCGGAGTTTCCGGCAGAAGTTTTTCTTCGTAATCAGAAATGGGGATTTTTACCGGCCAGTGCTGGGTCATTGTCACATTGAATGTGTCACCGGATTCATCTTTGGCAACTGCCATGCAGTCATCAATAGTGTAGTCACCTTCAGCGGAGACGCTTTCCAGAATGAATTCGCCTCTCCAGCGCATCGGAACCATGATGTAGTGTTTGATCACGCCTTCCATGACAAAACCGATACGGTCGCCGGGGATGACTTTGTCTCCGGCTTTTGCGATGGGGGTGAAGTGCCAGATTTTTTCCCTGTCCAAAGCGCGCAGATAGATGCCCCGCTGTAAAAAGAATCCGGATTTTTCCGCCAGCAGCGGCAGAGGGTTCTGCAAGCCGTCATAGACCTGGGTCAGCAGTCCGGGGCCGAGTTCAACACTGAGCAGTTCACCGGTGAATTCCACCAGATCGCCGACTTTAAGACCGTTGGTGCTTTCAAATACCTGCAAGTCGGCATATTTGCCCCGCACCCGGATGACTTCGCACTTGATTCTGGCATCACCGACGGCGGCATAAGCCACCTCGTTCTGCATGATTCTGCCGGAGTACTCAACGGTGATCATATTCCCGTTGACCCCGACGATAGGTTCCAGTATTTTCTCCTGTTCCATTTCTGATTCAACTCCTTGGAAGGTGGATTAAGGTTCATTGAATTTGCCGGAAAGCTTTTCCAGCGCGGCTTCAAAGTTGCTTCTTCCGGCATCGGCATTGCGTCCGGCGTATTTTTCGAGCAACTGTAAACGGAGCCGGTACACGGCGAGGTGTTCCAGATCCATTTCGTGGCATATTTCCAATTCATCGAGTTTCCGCCAGCATGCGGCATCGACGATTTTTTCTTTTTCCAGAGCCGTGGCATTGGCGGTGCTGTTCAGGGCAAAATCGATTTCAGCGTACAGCTCACCGGGCATTTCAAAGTGGTCACTTACTTTTAATTTTTCAGCCCTGATAAGTGCGATGCGGTAATTGAGATATTCGTTGAAACGGCGCATTTCCCGGTAGATCGGTAAAGCGTCTTCTTTTTCAGGATCATCCCATGAAACGATCTTTTCAAAATCTTTTTCAGAAAGGTTTTCCCGGAGCATTGCGTCAAATTCCGCTACGCTCAAATCCGGTTCTTTTGCCGGATCCGGAGTAGGGAGAATGGCTGTCAAAAAAGGGTATTGCATGATTATTCTGCCTTGAAAACTGCGCTGAGTTTATCGCCCAGATACTCATTGAGCAGATCGGAAATCGCATCCAGAGTGAAATCGTAGAAGCATTTTCCGCCGTCAAAAGAAACTTCCATGCCGTTGTTGATCTCTTTGCCGGCAAGAACTTTTGGGGCTTTGCTGAATGAATCGGCAAGTGCGGCACGCAGGGCACTGTCAAGTTTTTCTGCGTCTTTGACAGAGGTGCGCACATGGATGGCTGTATCCGGTTTTGCGCTGAAAGCGATAGCAAGTTCTCTGACCAGCTGTGCCATGAATTCCGGAGAAAGGGCTTCGCAGGAGGCATCCAGGATTGCTTCATTGAGCCGTGAAGCAAGTTCTTCGCGCAACTGCAGCAGAATATCCCGGCGGGATTGTTCCAGTGCGCTGACGGTTCTTTTGGAAAGCGATTCATTCTCTTTTTCAGCTGCGGCAATGATGTTTTCCGCCTCTTTTTTTGCGTCGGCAATGATTCCGGCTGCCTCTTTTTCGGCAGCAGCGATGATTTTTGCCTTTTCCGCTTCAGCTTTCATTATACCATCCTGATTGATCTTTTCAAGCAGGCTTTGAAGTTCCTCTGCCATACAAGCTCCTTTCTTCCCGTCGGGATGAATTAGTTATAAATACCTGATTATATAATTTATCACTTCCATTCTGTTTTTTCAAGCGGCGCATATAAATATAATATAAACAAAAAACAAAAATTTTTTCTGTATCACTTGTTTTTGCGGGAAAAACAGGATATATTGATAAAGTGTCAATTCTCCATTGATATATGGAGGGAATAAGTAGAAAAATCAAGCATGGAGTGTCTGGATCATGGAAGATCTTGCAGTGAAAATCGCTGAACGTCTTGATCAGCTGCGCAGCTGTTTGCAGGCTGACGGAGGAGATTTGGAAGTTGTTTCCATTGAGGGTAAACTGGTTAAATTGCGTCTGCGCGGTGCCTGCGGCAGCTGTCCGCATGCCACGATGACCATCAAAGAGGGTTTGGAGCGTATCCTGCGGGAAGAGCTTGACCCGGAAATCACTCTTGAACGTGTGATGTGAAAACAGTGAAAAACCATGGCTGTTGCAAAGTGATTTTGTGACAGCCTGTTTTTGTTTTATGCCGGATATTGTAATCACAGATCTTCATCATGAAGTGCTTGCCGCGTGGGCAGCTTGCCGGGAACATGCCGGTATTCCGCTGCAGGTGCTGTCGCTGGATTTCCATACCGATGTACTCAATTGCGCCCGGCGCAATATCCCGTTTCCTGCCAATGCCGCAGAAGCGGTGAATGTTCTGCATCATGATGAACACTTTGACTGGGCTCTGCGCGCCAGGATCATATCGCGGGCGGTGATAATAGCTCTTTCTCCGTGTGCAGTTCCGCCGGAGCATCCGGCATTGGAGGTGCGGCGCAGTGGATCGCTGCCGGATATGGAAAGCATGCTCAACGATGCGGCGGAGTTCCGTCCGGTCGCCCGGATGGTGTTGGATGACCGTTTCCTTGTGCCGCTGCTTGCTGACGGATTTCCGGATGAGCCGTACATACTGGACATTGATTGTGATTACATAATGTGTCGCGAAGCTCTGGAGCCGGAACAAAGCTCATTTTTGCGCCGCCTTATGCATGGAGCGCAGCTGATCACACTCTCCCGGGAGGAGGCGTGGGTGAAGATTTTGAAATTGCCCGGAGAAAATCTGGATTCAGCAGAGATCATCGGTAAATTGAGGACATTTTGTTAGAATAACTCCGGTTTTCCCCGTGTTTTTTTTGGTGGCTGGCTTGAAAAATCTTTATTTGTGGATTAAGTTACAAAAAGGTTATCTGTTCGTATTCTGCCGGAACAGATGTTTTGATATTTCCGGGCGTGCAGTTGCAGGCATCCCGTGAAAAGTGTTTTTTTCAGGATTTTATTGGAATGAAATTTTTCCGCAGGATAACAAGAATTTTTCTTCTGCTGTGCTGGAGTTGTTTTTGGATGCCGGTTGCGGCGGTTTCTCTGATCGGTCTTACGCAGTGGAAAAGAGTGCGCCGCGGGGCGGCATGGGCTCAATTCTGGGCGAGAGGAGCCGCCCGGATCGCCGGGGTGCAGACTGCAGTTCATGGAGACATTGTGCCGGGGAAGGGGGTGCTTCTGGTTTCCAACCATCTGGGGTATCTGGATATATTGGCGCATGCCTGTAATTTCCGCATCCGTTTTACTCCCAATGACGGAATAAAGAAGTGGTTTTTTGTCGGTGCGCTGGTCAGTTTGAGTTGTCCGGTGTGGATCGACCGGAAAAACCGTAAAAAAGCGGTTGAGTATGCCCGGGTTTTTCAGGAGACTATGGATAACGGGGTTTCTCTGCTGGTCTATCCGGAAGGAACAAGCACGGATGGCAGACATGGTATGCTGCCTTTCAAATCGACGGTTTTTGCATCGCTTCCGCCGGAGCGTCCAATTTTGCCGATGGTGCTTTTTTACCATGAAACGCCGGAAGATTGCGGTCCGGCATCATGGGGTGATGATACGCCGTTCGGGACTCATGTCTGGCGGGTACTCGGGTTGAAAAAGGTCAGGATCGACCTTTATGTGTTGCCGGAAATGTTTGCCGTACCCGGTGAGGAGCGCAAAGCTCTTGCCGGCAGGGTTCGGGAAGTTATGCTTACGGAGTATGAAAAACATGCATGATGGATTGATCGGTTATGTCGGGGCTTTTCTGCGGGCTTACGAAAAGGAACTGCATCTGCCGCTGTCGGAAAGATTGCGCCGCATTGCCCGCAAGCACGGGAGGAAACAGGAAGCGGCGATGTTTGTTTTTGCCGGATTTATTGCCGGAGTCGTCATTGCTGCTGCCGGCGGTATCACCGGGATGTTTTTCAACCGTTTTGCCGGAGCGATGATTTTTGCTCTGCTCGGTGTGCTGCTTTATCTTTTTCATGACCGGGGCAGGGGGGATGGTACTCTGGCGGCGATGATTTCCGGTAAATTGCCCAATGAATATCTGCCGGTGGATATGATAATTCCCATTGGTATGCTGATTTTGAAATTTGCCCTTTTCATGCGTCTTTTTTACCATGGCAGCAGCATGATGCTGCCGCTGATCATTGCCGGCAGTTTTGCGCTGGAAGTTCTGATGCTTATGGATGCCGGATTTTCTCCGCCGGTGCTGGATGGTTCGGTTTCCTCCCGCCGCCGGTACTGGGTTGTTTTGATTCTGGTGCTTTTCTTTACCTTTTTCACCGGTCAGCTGGCGACAGCTTTTTGTGCGGTACTGTTTGCTTTTTTCTGGTACAATGCCGAAAAGAGATCGCGCAGTAAGGAGATTTCAGTGATTTATATCCGGGTGATAAGTGCCGCTTCTGTCTGGGGAATGCTTCTTATAAGTGCGTTGCTGATTTGAAAAATATCTCTACAGAAGCTATATTATACAATTCACAAAAACAACAAAAAATTGAGGTAGACTTATGGCGACGTTACAACCGTTTCACGGATTGGTGCCGACTTCTGATAAGGCGGCAATGGTTTCAGCAGTTCCCTACGATGTGGTCAACAGTGAGGAAGCAGCTGTTCTGGCAGAGGGTAATCCTTTGAGTTTTCTGCATGTTTCCCGTCCGGAAATCGACCTTGAGCCGGGAATCGATCTGCATGATGATAAAGTTTATGCGCAGGCGAAAGCTGCTTTTGACCGGATCATTGCCGAAGCTCCCCTCACTCTGGATGCCGGGGAACACCTTTATATTTACCGTCTGATTATGAATGGCAGAAGCCAGACCGGTGTTATCGGTGCCGCCAGTGCTGCTGAATACAATGCCGGAATCATCAAAAAACATGAGAAGACCCGCAAAGATAAAGAAGACGACCGTACCCGTCATGTCATGACTTTGCGTTCCCATACCGGTCCGGCGTTTTTTACCTACCGTGCGGTGGCGGAGATCAATGAATTGATCAAGGCTGAAACCGGTAAGGTTCCGACCTTTGACTTTACTGCTCCGGATGGCATTCAGCACACCGTGTGGCGTATGGATGAAGCAAAGAGTGCTGAACTTTCAGCCTTGTTTGCCGACAAAGTGCCGGTGTTTTATATTGCCGACGGTCACCACCGCAGTGCCGCTGCTGCCAGAACTGCCGCTGAATGCGCTCCCAACAATCCTGCTCATACCGGCAAAGAGGATTACAACTTCTTCCTGACCGTGGCTTTCCCTGACAGTGAATTGGCGATCATGCCTTACAACCGTGCGGTGAAAACTCTTAACGGATTGGATGAAGCCGGATTTATCGCTGCTCTGGAAAAAGAGTTCACCATCAGTGATGCTGCTGACGGTGTGGTTGCCAAACCGGGTGAATTCAAATTCTACATGAATGGTGTCTGGCGTCTGGCTGTGCCGAAGTTTGACATCAGCAAATTTGATGTGATCGGCAGACTTGATGCCAGCTGGCTTCAGGATCGTGTGCTTGCTCCGATCCTCGGAATCGATGATCCCAGAACCAGTACCGGAATCGATTTTATCGGTGGTATCCGCGGTACTGCGGAGTTGGAAAAACTGGTCAATACCGGTTCTCATGCGGTCACGATGTCGCTCCATGCGGTCACTCTGGATCAGCTTATGTCGATTGCCGATGCCGGTGAGATCATGCCGCCCAAATCCACCTGGTTTGAGCCGAAACTGCGTGATGGATTGGTTTCTCACAATTTTTAATGATAAAAATGACATTCCGGACTTGCATTTTTGAAAAAGTGGTGTACATTAACGGAATGTCAAGTGCAATATTTTGAAATTTTTAATAAGGAGACTAAATCATGGCACATAAAAAAGGACAGTCCAGCAGCCGTAACGGTCGCGACAGCAATCCGAAATTTCTCGGTGTCAAAGCTTACAGCAGTGAGTTTGTGACCGCCGGATCCATCATCGTCCGTCAGCGTGGAACCCGTTTCCGTCCCGGCAACAACGTCGGTTGCGTACGTGATTTCACCCTTTTCGCTCTCTGTGACGGAACCGTTGAGTTCGTCCGCGAGCAGCGCAAAGTTAATGTCATTCCTGCACAGTAATTTGCGCAGATTGAGGACAGTTTTTTTCGACGATAATCCCCGGTTCGGTTGCTGAATCCGGGGATTTTTTGTATTTATACCGGAAAGTGTGAGGTATCTGTACCGATGCCGCCGGTGGATGGATTTTTACCAGAATCAGGAAATAGTATAATTATGTTTGTTGATAAAACTCAGATTACCGTGAAAAGCGGTGACGGCGGCAATGGCTGCTGCAGTTTCCGCCGGGAAAAATTTATCCCCAAAGGCGGACCGGATGGTGGTGACGGCGGCAATGGCGGAGATGTGATCATCGAAAGCACCACCAGTGAACAGAATCTCAATTCTCTGGTATACCGCCGCCGTTACTGTGCGCCCAACGGCCCCGGCGGGCAGGGATCGGATATGCACGGCAGAAACGCTGAAGCGGTGACGGTGAAAGTGCCGGTCGGTACGGTCATCCGTGATGCTGCTACCGGAGAAGTGCTTGCTGATTTGGATACTCCCGGAGCGAAAGTTGTGGTTGCCAAAGGTGGCAGAGGGGGCAGGGGCAACGCCCGTTTTGCCACCAGTACCAATCGTGCGCCCCGCCGCCGTGAACTGGGCTTCCCGGGCGAAGAAAAGATGCTTGATCTGGAGTTGAAGCTGATCGCCGATGCCGGTCTGGTCGGCTATCCCAATGCTGGTAAATCAACTTTGCTCACCCGTATTTCCGGTGCGCGTCCCAAAGTTGCGGCATATCCCTTTACCACCTTGCATCCGGTTATCGGAGTGGTGGAGTATTTTGATTATGCCAGAGTAAATGTGGCAGATATTCCCGGCTTGATTGACGGAGCGCATGCCAATGTCGGTTTGGGACATGAGTTTCTGCGCCATATTGAGCGGACGAAAGTGCTGATCTATGTTCTGGATATGGGCGGCGTTGACGGCAGAAAGCCGCAGGATGATTACGCCAATTTGAAAAAAGAACTTGAACTTTACAAAGAGGGTTTGGCCACCCGTCCGTCACTGATCGTTGCCAACAAGATGGATATTGATGGGGCGGCAGAGAATCTGGCGGCACTCAAAGCGGAATTGGGCAGTGATGCTCCGCCGGTTTATGCACTTGAGCCGGATGGGGATTGTTCAGAATTTCTCGATGCCTTGCGGGCATTGGTAAAAGCTAATTCCAGCGAAGAGGAAGCAGCTTTGCGCCATCTGTAAGCATTTGTTCATTGCTCCGGTTTTATAATGTTCAAAGCTGTTTTTTTACGGAGTGGTACGGATGTTTACGGATGTTTACGGATGTTTACGGAATGCGGCACGCAGACCGCGCGGCAAGTACACTCCACATTTTTGATGCCCTCTGTGGTACATTCAACGCACGGGTGCGAGGCGGTTGCCGCCGAGCGCGCAGCCCGCATGCGAATATACTTTTGCCCGTTAAGAGCAAAAGCCGAGCAACAAAAGTTGCGAGGATGAGCGGAGGGCGAGCAATAAGCCGCGAGTGAACGGAAAGACTGC
>JAZSIZ010000046.1:0-3510 GCA_045534015.1 Victivallaceae bacterium
TGATATTTTTATCGGTGTGAACAGTGTGGATTACTCCAATTACCCCGATTGCCGCGCTCCATTTATCTCATCTTTTGCCGAAACTGCCCGTCTGGGAACTTGTGCTGTGGATGAGGGGTGGAAATGGGTGATACATTCGCCATTGCAGAATCTTTCCAAAGCCGAAATCATCCGCAGGGGAACGGCATTGCAGGTCGATTACAGTTTGACCACCAGCTGTTATGATCCGGATGAAGCAGGCAGATCATGCGGCAAGTGCGACAGCTGCCGCCTGCGTCATCAGGGATTTGCCGATGCCGGAGTGCCTGATCCGACTTGTTATCGCTGATTTCCGTTTGATGTATCAAAAAATTGTCTGAAAGAATAAAAAACCCCACTGTTGTGTTTACCGCAGTGGGGTGATATATTGTGAATCTTATTGAGCGGAAATTTTTACCCGGTAACGGAAT
Organism: Victivallaceae bacterium; assembly: GCA_045534015.1. Lineage (GTDB taxonomy): Bacteria > Verrucomicrobiota > Lentisphaeria > Victivallales > Victivallaceae > UBA1784. The sequence continues at coordinate 450 of JAZSIZ010000046.1, forward strand.
ACGGCACTGCCTCCGGGCGGGATGCTGACAATTCCGGGAAGTAATTCTACGGTATTGCTGTCGGTTCCGAACCAATACATGATACCGTTGAATGACTGATCCGGCATAAATTCCAGTTGATCTTTCATTCTTCCGGATTCGGCAGACATCACCAAAGCTCCGCCATCCCATAATTCCGGTTGGCGATTGCCGAAAAACGGAATAGTTGTGCCTTTTCTTGCGAAAATATTGTTGCCGGCAGAGGTTGCAATTTCCTGACCGTTACTGCGCAGAATATTCCGGCAGCCATGCGCTCCGAAGCGTTTGCCCGGAAACGGAAAGTTATTTATCCGGAATTCAGGATACATGCTGTGGTCAGTCGGATTATATAATTTAAATTCGATGTCCAATATATCTCCATTGAGTAGAAATTTCCGGAATATTTCCATGCCTGCCAGCGGATTCGGTGCCGGATTCGCTCCGGTGTATGGACCGACAACCCCTTTTAATACTACCTCCGGAGAGTTGTTGACTATGCGCATTGAGTGGATCAGGGAAACTACTTTAGGCTGCAGGGGATCAGAAAACATCAGATGAGCCAGAAAACCGCCATCCAGTAACTCATTACCGACAGGACTCAGAAAACTCAAGATTTTGGAATCACCAAGAAGATCGATCCCGATGGAAGATACACTGTTTTTCAGACGGAAATAAGGTATCCCCCGGGAATTTGCCGCCCATTCCAATGAGACATCCCCTTTTTTTAATTCAGGGATTTCTTTGTTTGAAGTAACGCTATTGAACAATTCAAGTTTTTTAAGCACTTCCGGATTCTGCGGTTGGGAAAGTTTGTATTGTATCACACCCTGCGGGGGAATCTCGACCAGGCGTATTTTTCCATGACCTTTTATCGAGAGCAGCACCGCCTGCGAATCGTGATAATTGAAACAGGTAAAAAGATAATCAGCTCCCAACTGATGGACTGTTGTCCGTAAAAATCTCGGAAAATCCGGGAAATACAGTTTTACTTTTCTGCCTTGCTCATTTTTGATCTCTTTTACCATGGCATTGGCAGGTTCAAAGGTAAATTCTTCATCACAACGTTTTCCGTTAAAGTAAAACTCTTCTCCTGCAGAAACCATGGCATAAGCTTCTGAAATTGCTTTCAGGTAATCGGCAGAAAGAGCATCATGCGGCCAAAAACCGATGCCTTTTGCACCCAGTGCCGCAGTTGCAAGAATATTCTGCTTAACCTTGGCAGGATTGTACAGATTGTAGAAACTTGCAATATTTTCCGCCGGATCGATTAGCGGGAAAAAGGGTTTTTTCAATTGAGCAATATTGAATGCCACATCATCGAAAAAGCGGGTTCCGCTGTAGTAAGGCATGGGCATGTGACCGTCTGCAACATTATCAGAAAGCCGGATATCCACTCCACACCAAGCGGAAATGTGACTGCCGGAAGCAGACAAATTGTCGGAACAGAACCAGAAACGGATATCTTTTGCTTCCTCTTTGAATATCTGCATTGCTCTGTTTGCATATTGTGCATGCAGATCAACCATGTAACGGAAGTATTCAGTTCGGTATTTTTCCTGAATTTCAGTGATACTTGGAACATGATCGAGTTTCATTACCTGCGCAAAGCGTTTTCTGCCGCCTTCATCATAACCGTAAGGGTGCGGTTCAAAATCCCAGACGACATTTTTAACTTCAGGATAAAGACGGATAATTTCTCTGGCGGCCAGACGATAAATTTCTTCAACTCTGCCGGTTTTATCATCCAATTTGCTCCAATTGGCAAATCCGGTTCCGACCTTGCCTTTGTCTGTAATATTCCGAGGCAGGATTTTTGCAAGTTGCGCCACTTTTGGATTCACGGCGGCGATAACTGACCAGAATGGACCGCCTACGATCATGACCGGCCGGAATCCGGGCAATGGCGTATCACATGCCCGGAGCCAGCTGTAACGTTCTTCTGAAAGGGCACTCCAGAACGTATGGTTTTCCTGTTGTCCTGCCAATCCGGCAGTTTGAAGTGATGGTATGCGTGCCAGCATAAAGGCGAAGTAACGGCATGGTCGTGCCTGATGGATGAGTGGTGGCACAATTTTCAGAAAACCGCGGTTTTCCGGCGACATTTCATTCCCGGCGTTGATCCGGAAATAAAATGGTGCGGATTTGCCGATATTTCCCTTTTCCGCTTTCAAAAAGACAGCATGATGATACCATTGTGCAGAAATCAGCCGAGTGAAATTTTTGTCGAAAGTGATCCGGAAGCGACGGTATTTTTTCCCATCCCGGATGATGTTTCCCAATTCCTCAGTTTGGTATGAGGTGATGCGTCGTCGGGCGTCCTTTTCTTTTCCGGAATTGATGGCAAGGATCGGTGCGCTGCCGATCACTTGCACAAAATCAGGAACTTCCAGTGTCATTGTCCCGGTTTGCGGCAGATTCTTTACCGATGTTCCGGTTCGCAGAATCAGCGTTCCGATCAGATTTTCTGCCAGCTGAAAAGGTTCTTCTTTCAGAAATTCGACCGGATAGAGTTTCGCACTTAATCTTGCTTCCGTTTTTTCGGAAATTTCAGTGATTTTCACCCCGTCGAACCACACTGTGCCGGAGGCATTGCGCAGTTGAAACTCGACAGCCGCAGTGGTATCTTCCGGTCCGGTTTTGAAAGTATACGAAACCATTTGCCAGCCGCCTGGAGCAGTATCCAGTTTCCACGGTCCCTGCCTGCCTCTCAACGGCGTATTTTTCTTCATGGAAATCCACGATGCCGCCCCGGCAAATTTTGCATCTGCCAGAGGAACCACATTTTCACACTTTACATAATATTCCAGCTTATAGGTCGTAGATGGTTTTACGGTGAAGGATTGGAAAACACGCTGCCAGACAGCTTTTTCGAGTGTAATTTTCAAAGATGATTTCCCAAATGCACTTTCAGTTGTATCAATGGACGCACTGCCTTTGACCTGCCAATTTTCAAATCCATTCTCAAAACTCCCGTTAAGGATTTCTGCCGGGTATACGGTTGCGGCAAAACATCCGCAGACCAAAAACAACATGATTTTTTTCA
>JAZSIZ010000001.1:0-13687 GCA_045534015.1 Victivallaceae bacterium
GAAGGCTCCGCCGCCCTTTGAAGGAGCTGTAGTACATGATGCCGGGATCAGGTTTATCAGCGATGGCGGTGATGTGATCGCTTTGCCTTTTCGTGCTCCGTACCGTATCGGATTTATGAAAGTTCTGGATGAAAGCGGAGACGGTAAATTCCGACGCTTTACTATGGATTTTGCCTCTGGGATCACCGATTACCGCCAATATCTGGTGGATATGAAAGGCGATGGCGACCGCCGCCACCTGATCGTCTGCAATTACGAAGGCGGCAGCAGTGCCGCTCAATATCAGGCTTTCCTGATCGACACCAAAGACGGGTTCAAAATCATCAAGAAAATTCCAGCCGGGGAATGTCCGGACTATACGAAGCATAACCCGGATTTGATCTTTGAGTGATCGCAATTTGTTTACAATCATCATTATTGAGCCGTGCGATTGTACGGCTCTTTCTTTTTTATCCTTGCAATCCCATTATTCGGATGTACTGTAACAGGTGTACGCATTTGGTGTACGCATCCGCAGCGCAAGCAAGTGTACTTTTAGTGTACTCATTTTGCATTGAACAGTCGGAAAATAACAGAAAACAAAAGAAAAAATCGTTTTCAGGGCACAAAACACCCTGGAGGGTATAAATCGGTGATTTTATGCTCAAAAAAGTTGAAAAAGGGGGAAAATACGAGGATACAAAAAATGGCTCCGGCACTTGGATTCGAACCAAGGACCAAGTGGTTAACAGCCACCTACTCTACCGCTGAGCTATGCCGGAGCGTTTACGACTTATTTCGTTCGCTATGTCATATAATATAGCTGTGTTTTTCGATTTGTCAAACGTAAAATGCAAAAAAAAACGCAAAAAAACGTATTTTTCACAGAATTTCTGGTATTTTTCTGTGAATGATGTTATATTATATATGGAAAGAGGTATAAAGTATATTTTTTCTGCCCTCTCCGGCAGATTAAAAATATGCAGTTTGATAATTTCGGGGGAAAGTGAGATGAAAATTCACGAAATAAAACAATTTGATCACATCGTAATCGGCAGCGGTCTTGCCGGATTGACCTGCGCTTACCATTTGGCAAAAAGCGGCCGCAGTGTGGCTGTATTTACAAAACGTGAAATAGATGAATGCAACAGCCGTTTCGCTCAAGGCGGCGTGGCATGCGTTACGGATAAGTTTGATACTTTCGATGAACATGTCGCTGATACTCTGACCGCCGGTGCCGGAATGTGCGACGAAAAAGCTGTTCGAACCATCGTCGAAGCCGGTCCGGAAGCTATCCGGGAAATCATTTCTCTCGGCGCGAAATTCACCACCAGAGGCGAATTGGGCCATCAGGATAATCCGGATGAATACGATCTGGGCAGAGAGGGCGGACACCACAAACGCCGGGTGCTTCACGCCGGAGATATTACCGGGGCGGAACTTGTCCGGGTCATGGTGGAAACAATCCGCAAACAGAAAAATATCACCGTTTTTGAAAACCACATCGCTATCGACCTCGTGGTAAGCAAACGTTTGGGACTCCCCGGCAACAACCGCTGTTTCGGCTGTTATGTGCTGGATATTGACTCCGGAGAAATTTTCACCGCTCTTGCCGCCACCACTACCATCGCCTGCGGAGGTGCAGGAAAAGTTTATCTCTACACCAGCAATCCCGATGTTGCCTGCGGTTCAGGTGTGGCAATGGCATATCGTGCCGGAGCAAAGATCGCCAATATGGAATTCATCCAGTTCCATCCCACCATCCTCTATCACCCGACTATCCGTTCATTCCTCATCAGCGAGGCGTTGCGCGGTGAAGGAGCCGTCCTCAAATGCCGGGAAAAACGCGGTGCAGAACCGGTGGAATTCATGCAGAAATACCACCCGATGCAGAGCCTTGCCCCCAGAGATGTGGTCGCCCGTGCCATCGACTCGGAAATGAAACGCACCGGCGAAGAGTGTGTCTATCTGGATATCCGCCACTTGAGCGAAGAAACTTTGAAATTGCGCTTCCCCAATATTTTTGCAAAGTGTCTTGAAGCCGGTATAAATATGGCACACGACCTGATCCCGGTCGTGCCCGCTGCCCACTTTGTCTGCGGCGGCATAAAAACTGACACCAACGGTGCTTCCAACATCCGGGGACTTTATGCCGTCGGGGAAGCCGCCTGCACCGGATTGCACGGAGCCAACCGGCTGGCAAGCAACAGCCTGCTGGAAGCAATGGTCATCCCCCGGGCAATGGCAAAGGATATCGAGGAACACTTCGATTCCCTTAAAGCGGTCGAGCCGGATATGAAAAAAGCAATGAATTGGACGACCGGCAATGCCACCGATTCCGATGAGCAGATATTGATCGCCCACAACTGGGATGAGATCCGCCGCTTCATGTGGGACTATGTGGGAATCTACCGTACCGGCAAACGGCTGGAACGGGCGAAGAACCGGATCAAACTTATCCGCAAAGAGATCGAAAAATATTACTGGGACTTCATCGTCACTGCCGATCTGGTGGAGCTGCGCAATATTGCCACCGTCGCTGAATTGATCATCGATTCTTCGCTGAAACGCAAAGAGAGCCGGGGCTTGCACTACAACGCCGATTATCCGGTATCTGACCCGGAACTTGAGTGTGTAGACACTATTATACAGCGGGATGTAAGGAGCATGTAATGCAATACCATTTTGCAATTTCTCCCGGTGCGTACCAGATCGTATCTCTTTTACAGGAAGCCGGTTTTGAAAGTTATATCGTCGGCGGAGCAATCCGTGATCTGTTGCTGAACCGTAAACCGAAAGATTTTGACATTTCTACCGCAGCAACTCCGGAAGAAGTAAGAGCCCTTTTCGGCAGACGCAAAGCCCGGATCATCGGCAAACGCTTCCGGCTGACCCATGTCACTATGGGAAGAGAGCTTTTTGAAGTAAGTACGTTCCGCAGAACGCCATCGGAAAATGCCGGAAACAGTTCGCTGGAAAAATTTCAGAAAATGCCGGAAAATCTGATCGTTTCCGACAACTCTTACGGAAATTCAAGAGAGGATGCTTTCCGCCGGGATTTTACCGTCAACGCACTTTTTTACGATCCGGTGAAAGATGAGTTGATCGATCACACCGGCATGGGTTTGAAAGATATTGAAAACCGGGTCGTCCGTGCCATCGGCAATCCCTCTTTGAGATTTGAAGAAGATCCGGTGCGGATGCTGCGGGCTTTGAAACTGGTTGCACAATTCGATTTCTCACTGGAAAGCAGTACGGAAAACGCACTTTTTGATGCTCTGCCGCTTCTGGCTCACGCCGCCTCCGGACGGCTGTCGCTGGAGCTGGAAAAAATCTTGAAATCCAGTTACTGCGACCGCCACTTTGAAGTGTTTTTCGATTACGGTCTGCTCAATTATTTCCTGCCGTTCCTCGCAGAAAACTGGGGCACGCCCCCATGCAGACGTGCAATCGATCTGCTCTACGAGCGCAATTGCCGCATTGAAGCCGGGATCTACCGGGACAGCATCTCACTTGCTTTGGCAGCGGTGATCCTGCCTTTCGCCACGGCTCAAGCCGGAAGCAGAAATGAATATCTGGAGCGCACCTTGAAAAATGATGAAATCCTCTATCGTTACGCTTCAGAGGTCTTTGCCCCGCAGACGCTGATGGTAAAAGTACGGGAAGCCGCAGTGCGTATCATTCAGATGCAAGCCATGCTGGAAACCGCTGACACCGGAAGTATCCCTCAGTTGATGCGGTACAAATCATACGCCCATGCCCGGGAATTGCTGATCATACGTCATCTGGCAAATGGAGAAGATGTTTCCGCATTGGAAAGCCGCTTTCCTAAAGGCAATGACCCGCAGGAATTTTACCGGATCGCCGGGCACTCCCGCCAGGCAAAGCATCCTGTCAGAAACAGATCCGGCAAAAAGCCTTTTCACAAACGCAGAAAACGGCCGGAACTGCCGCCGGATTTCAACGAATAAGATGGTGATGATGTGAGAAATATATTTTCTGCCCTTTTGAATCTGCTTTTTTTCGGATTATTGCCGTTATCCGGAGAGGTTTTGCTGGATTCAGGCGGTAAACCGCTGCGCTACGGCGGTAAATTCAGTTCCGCAAGAATCAGCATAAAAGATGTTGCACCCCGCAAAAATGAATTCCGCGGCATCTGGGTGGCAGTAGTGGAAAATATTGATTTCCCGACCGCTAAAAGCGTAAAAGAGTTTCAGGCAAATTTCTGCAAAGTGGCAGACAATGCCAAAGCCGCCGGATTCACTGCGATTATTTTTCAGATCCGTTCTCACTGTGATGCATTTTATCCGTCACAGCTTGCGCCGTGGTCTCGCTGGCTGACCGGTCGCGAAGGCAGAGGCTTGGGAAAATTCGATCCGCTTATGTTTATGATAAATGAAACTCACAAACGGGGAATGGAGTTCCATGCGTGGTTCAACCCCTACCGGGTGACAAACAGCACAAAACTGGATAAAAAATCTTATCTGGAGACTCTGACGGCAAATAACTTCGCCAGAAAAAATCCGGAGTGCGTACTTCTGAAAAAACATCCGCACGGCAACCAGCTTTTTCTCGACCCGGGACATCCGGAAGTGATCAAACACCTTTGCACGATCGTATATGAGGTTGCAGCACGCTATCCGGTGGACGCCATACACTTTGACGATTACTTTTATCCATACGAAAAAATGGGTAACGAGGATCTGGCAACTTTTCAGAAATACAATCCGAAAAAAATGGCACTGGGAGACTGGCGCAGACGCAATACTGAATTGCTCATATACAATGTTAAACTGACCATCTCAAAGATAAACAAAACACAGAAACGGCGCATCCGTTTCGGAGTCAGTCCTTTCGGCATCTGGGCAAACCGTGCCTCAAACCGTTACGGTTCATTGACCGGGGGCAAGGAAAGTTATACCACCTTATTCGCCGATACCAGAAAATGGGTCAAAAACGGTTATGTTGATTATATTGTGCCGCAGATATACTGGAATTTCGGTCACGATGTCGCCGCCTATGCCGCATTGACCGACTGGTGGTGTCAAACCGTGCGGGGAACAAATACCACTCTTTATATCGGCATGGGAGCATACAACGGCGGGAAATGGCGGAGAAATGAATTGATCAATCAATTGCGTTACAACCGGATGCATCCGGAAATTTCCGGAGCGGCATTTTTCTCCTACCGGTCGTTTTTCGGCAAAGAGCGCAACAATGGAGCTGTGGAACTGCTCCGCTATATAAAAAAGCACCGTTGAACAGTATCAATCTGTAATATATCAGCTTATATGTAAAACATTACTTGAACTTGCCTTTTCAACGATGTATATTAATTGGTAATGTCCGGAATTTTATAAAACTGAAATATAAATTTGCAAAAAAACATAATTTTCAATGTATGGAACATATCACACAAGCAGCGATTTGTCAACTGTCAAATCACGGTATGTTTTCTATCGTGGGATGCATCCGTCTTCGCTTACGCTACGCCGCGACAAGGCGTGCGACAATGTCGGGTTTTGCGACGAGTACGCAGAGGGAGTATACGACTGTATTCGACCTCTGCGGCGCAGGAGCAAGGCGCGAGATTGACCACGATGCACCACCGCAGTAAAGATTTTTCACAAAAATTGAGACAATAATAATCAAATATATCAGATCCGGTGTAACAGGTAAAAAGCGATCTGAAAAAAACTGAATTTCAAACAGGCTCTGCGTCACTTATCCCATTGAAATGAGATTCAGTTATCCTGAAAACGGCAGATTTTTCCGATTGTTTCCGACAGTATTTTTTCCGGATCATTGCCGTAAATATCCAAACCTTCAGCACTGAAAAAAGCGATGTCATCAACACCGAAAAGAGAGGAAAAAAGTCCCTTGATATAATCAAAACCGAAGTTGTTGTTTCCGATATATCCACCGGAAGTGGTCAGGTAAACCACCTTTTTTATATTGGTCAATCCGCAAGGCATTCCTTTTTCATTATAACAGAAAGTCAGTTTATTGACACAGAGTTGTTCCATATAAAGTTTCAGTGAAGCCGGTGAAATCTTCCCCTTTAAATTTCTTTCCGGGATTGATGATCTGTTTGTCAGAATACTCCAGAAAGAAATCGAAAACCTTATTTACACTGCGGAAATACTCCATCGCCTGCTGCCATGAGCGTTTAATACTTGCCTGCCTTCTAACTCTGATTGCCTCAACGCCTCTTCGGGGTTGACACTCTGCCGGCTTGACTTCCCATCATTTTGTGCTATATTACGATATCCGCGGGATTGCTCCCCTGAAGTTTCTCCCGTCGGTGTATCCCCGGAGATGTCAGAGGGCGCTCCGGCTACATTCTTTCGATACCATTTTATATCTTTTCCCTGAAGCCTTGTTTTTGTCAATCTTTCAATTCCGGAATGAACCGGAACGACTTCGTTATCCGAGATTTTTAACACAACAGAAGTATATCCCTGTGAATCTGCGATATCGTCAAATTTTTTCCCATAGACGATTTTTTCTCCGATCTGATAAGAAAAATCCGGATCAGTTAAAACGTTCACATAAGTTCTTATATCGCGAATTCGGGCAAGTTGAAATTCTTCTATATCATCTTGAGAAATTTCGCTGTTTTTTACCATTCGCAAAGCTTGTGCCGAATTCTCTGCTTTTGCGACATGCCCCTTTCTGCCATTTTTTTTACCACAGCAAAAAGAATAAAAATGCCCTTCTTTAGCTTTGAGTTTATAGCCTTCCGGAGTGGTTATATCAGCGTCAAGTATATACTCTTTGAATATTTGAAATAATTCTCCGGTTTTGGTATTTTTATCTATATTCAGGCGTGGTGGACGGATGTGTCCGGGCATTGCCAAAAACTCTTCCAAAGTGAACTCCGTACCTCTCCGTTCCCATCCGTACTCATTGTATATTATTCCCCGGTTATCAGATAGCAGTTGCTCCCTTTGGCGAGAATGGGTATTTTCACTCGTCGGAGCCAAAGGTGAAGAGCAACTGCTTGACAGATTCCCAACGTTATGCTACGGTAAAGTCGGATCGTAGCCATGTCGTTCTGTGAGCCAAGGAGTTGTCCTAATATGTTGTCTTCCTAAGACCGCTTGGCCCCCGACTTTACTGCATCTTCCGTGTGTTTTTCCGTGATCAACCGGAATCACACACATGTTACCGTAGCATAACTTTGGGAATCTGTCAAGCAGTTACTCTTCACCTTTGGCTCCGACGAGTGAAAATACCCATTCTCGCCAAAGGGAGCAACTGCTATCTGATAACCGGGGAATAATATACAATGGGTACGGAGAATAGCAATAAAAACAGTTTCTCCCCGAATCAAGGCATAAGAAAACCCTCTTGAGATTTCTCTCAAGAGGGCTAATATTTGGTACACCCAAAGGAAACGGCAGGGTATCAAACTTTACCCGGAAGAAAACTCTTTCCCGCCCGGAGAAACCTTTCCGGTATCTCCCGTAGCCGCACTTCCCCGAATACCACAAATATATTCAAATGGTACTCGGTGGTACTTTATTTTTCAAAGTCCAGTCCCGGCGAATCTGTGTTGGCAAGCGATTTCGCGTTATCCGGAGAAATGACGGAGTGACCAAGCTCTTTTTCCAGTTGTTCACGGGCGGTTCTGGCAACATTTCCACCCCGGCGGGCAACATCCATGTGATCTGAAAAAGTTTCCGGATCGGTCTCTTCGGAAATATCTTTAGTGGAAACTTCTGCAAGCATATTCAAGACCAGTTCCCGGTTAGTCATATTATCACGCAGATTTTCTTTTTTAAGCCCTTTGAATTGTTTGTACTCTTTGGCCCTTTTGCCTGCCCACGCTTTGTAGATGATATCGGTCAAAATTGCAAATTGCAGACCTTCTTCGATACCGTGTTTTTTCCATTCATCGGTCAATTCTTTGCGGATTTCAATGGATTTCAACCGCTGATTGATCCAGTTGTCAGAATAACCGAGCCGTTTGTAGTCCCGCATGGCTTGCTCGATGGAAAGTTCCGGATCCTGCATCTGGTCAAGCCTTTCAGCAGCAACTTGAGCGATCCACAATTTGAAAGGCTCCGCTTTCGGCGAAGGGATGGACTGGATAATGCGGAAAATTCCTTTGGCGGTGGCACAATTCACCTTTTGCTTGCCTCCGGCAGTCTGAATTGCAAGGGGGGTGACAATTTGTCCCCACCCTTTGGCAAGCTCCGGATCACGCTGCCGCATTTTCTTGATATAGTCGGTCGGGTTCACACTGTCAGTCAATGCTGCAACCACATCAACAACGGCAAAATACCATTCTTCCGCAGTATCATCCCAAACGGAACGCACCTGCTGTTCGCCAAAAATTTTTATCTCATTATGCTGTGTCATATAAAACGATCAACTCACAAATTGTATCATACATTAAATAACAATATGCTCAGCTAACAAATCTACCAACATCCCGTCCTTCTTGTTCATATCGTGCCTATTTTTGTCCAGTTACATGTTCATACGCAAAAATAATTCCAGGAGCCAGAGCCAACTGCCGGGCAAATTGATCAACCTGAAATGGAGCAAGTTGTGCTTGAGTTATTTTTGCTCTTTCCATCATAGTACATTGTTGAAATGCGGTATTTAATTCACTGATACTTTGTAAATAATCGTTTTTAACCGCAATGGCAGTTAACAGTTTCAATGTATCAACATGTTCCAAGGTTTCCAAAGATTTTTCTGCCTGTTTTTTTATTTTTTCAGGAAATTGTTTTAATAGATCAAAATAAATTTTATTTCCAATACCAGAATTGTCAACTTTCATTTCAAATTGCTGGCATACAAATTCTATCAAATATTTAATATGTTGATGTGTCATCTTTACTCTCCAGTATCTTTTTTATTTTCTGCACAACATATTTTTTCCAAAGCGAGGTATTGTTCTTCGTTACATTTGTTTTTCAAAAGTTCTTTGTCCAATTCTTGCCACGATTCAATTAATAATTCCTTGTTCTCGACATCCTCAAACAATGTACTATTTTTATAAAAAATATCAATGATAGATTCTATTTCATCATCAATATTTGCTTCGATCTTGCACAAATATTTTAACTGCCGAAAACGCATAGCTATAACACCAGGGACAAAGAGCTTTTTTAGCTTATCGTGCTGAATACTAAAGGCCATAAATGCAGTTCCTAAACCTCCATACAAAAGAGAAGCTTCTTCATGGAAGATTTTTTTGGTATTTTCTATTTCTTGTTGGAAATTTTGAATAGTATTTTGAGCGTTAAGTTGACTATTGAAAATATCATTCATCCTCCCTTCAATATTCCTTGTTAGCGCTTTCATTTTTCTTGCAGTATCATTAGCTTCTTGTATTTTCTTCAATTCTCCTTCATTGAAACGCAACTGAAGTATTGCAACAATTGCAGGCCAAGCTATACCAAAAGCAGCAAGAATCGCCAAAAGGATGGAAAAATTTTGCTTGTACTCATTTAAAGCATCTTTTCTTGCGATAAAAGCAACTGTTGTCAATATTTTATCCATATTCTCTTGGGAAACAACATAACTTTCCGGTAAGTTGGATGTTTTAGTTGTTGATGAAGTTTCAAAGGTTGTAATTGGCGGCGTGACTGTTTTTCCCCATATATCGTAAACAGGAATACTTTTGCTTGCGGTTGTTTCTTGTTTAACAATATGCAGCTCCTTTATCGGAGTCATTTGCTGTTTTAATTCACCTAACAAATCCTGAAGCGCAGGTCGCTTTTGAGGCCAAGCGCAATAGACAAGCAATCCTCCCAAAATGATCAACAATGTCATACAGACAAACCATTGCCAATTACTTTTCCCCAAACTCTCATCATTCTTTTTTTCTTGATTATCCATACTCATTTATATTTTTGTCCTTTCTGTAATTTTTGCTATAATTCATCATTTCTTTGTAAATGCGTCAACCAGTTCCGTAACATTCTGCGACATAATCGGGGTTGAATCACCCTTCAACAAACCTGTATCAGCTCTGCTGAAAAGCGAATTTATAACTAACGCGCGTTCTTTGTCTGTTACTGCGTTTTTTTCTATAAGAGCAAGATAAAAAATAGCCAACTTGCTTCGTTCTTCAGCATCTCTTGCCTGATGATAACAGCTCATACACATTCTGACGCAAAACCTCAGCATATACACCCCAATACCAACTGTCGCTGTTAAGATCACATAGTTGCGGATAACCCCAAACCAGCTGGCATCTATTGTTTTTGCTATTGACATTCTGAAAAAGCAAACAAGCAGAATTACAATCAATGCGACAGCTACACCAATGATCCATCTTAACCAGTTGTCGCCGCGTGTTTTGTAATCGTCTGCCATATTATCCCAATACTTAGCAGGAGCTTCCAAACGCAGCTTTTCTCGATAGACCTTTTCTAGCTCATCGCGTCTGCTGTCACTTTCATTCCAGAATGTTTCAGATTTTTCTGTTAAATCTTTTAAGTGCTTATCGTTTGAATTTGCAATTTCTGCAAGCCTTTTTTCCTGATTGTGGAATGATTCAAGGTAACGACTGTTGAGATTCGCGTAATTCTGATTTACTCTTGTAGCCTGTCTTTTCAAGTTTGCGATTTGCACAGAAGAAAATAATGGGCCAGCCTCAGTTAAGTAAAAATAAGCAACCAGAGCTCCTTCAAATTCATATGCTCCGATAGTACTATTACCTCCATGTTCACTTACTATTTTGAGAAAACCATCGAAGAAATACTGATCTTTATCATGATATTTCCATAATGTTTGTGCAAATGTAGTCTGAGAATGCAAAATACAATGTGTCAACTGATTTATGCTTGAACTTATTGCATTTTTTGCAGAATTGTAATCTTTATTAGCAAGATAACGCTTCGCTTGATCAAAATAACTTTTTGCGTGACGTAAATTTTCTAAAAAAGTCCAGTTTCTGAGTTTGTTTGACCACTTGTCATTTATCCAGAACTCATATTCTGTTTTCAAAAAGGTTTCATACTGATCCATACTCGTTATTGTTGTATCAGGAGAATTTGGTTCTTTCAGCTTGTCACACAAAAATTCAGGAAAGGCTGAGATGACAATATTGTTTTGCCTGAAATAATTATTTATTTCTTCGGGATATTGGGAAAAAGGCTGTCGCGTGTCCGATAATTGTGTTATTTTTTCTAAATTGGCTGTCATAATCATTCCCCCAACATCTTCTTCGTATTGTTTATTTCTATCTCAATGTGTTTCGCCAGCATATTGATCTCTACCGACTTGGACATCTCAATTTCTTTTTCGCCTTTGGCTTCACGGTGCGCTGATTCTGCAACTGGTGCAGTTCTTCCAACAATCGATGATGATTCTCCTGACTGATGTTACTTTATTTAAATACGCCGGAGAGCTCTGTACAAATTCAACTTCCAACGTTGACCGAACAGATGTAATATAACATGCTTAATATTAAAATGCAAATGTTAAGATAATATTATATCTGCAATAAATACTTACAGAAATCCTTTTCATGGAGGTATGAAATGAAAGGTAATTGTTTGACGGTTTCGGTTCGCCGGAGAAAGACTGTTTTGGTGGATGGCACGGAGTTATCCAAGGAAATGATGTGGGGCGGAGAAAATTTGAAGCGGGCAACAGAAGCAGGAGATTTTATTGAATCTCTTATTAAAGAGATGAAAGTTCTGGCAGATGAAATCGACCGGTTTCTGGAAGTAGCTCCGGATATTACGATGATCCGCATACTTGCCGGAGATGAGTATCTGCCTTGCTTTGCATTGATTTTGCAGCAATACTACAAAGACCATAAGTTTGCCAAGTTAAAATGGGTCTGAAATACCTTTTCGATACCCCGAATGGTACTTGATGGTACTTCCGGAACCATTTTCGGGGCGAAACTTGGTACTCTGGCAGAGAACGGGACACACAGGAAAATCCCCGGATGCGGTATTTTTGCTTCATCCGGGGATTGGGCTTTTAAGTAATTATCGGTGTTTATCTCCAAATACTATCTCAATATAACGTTCCCGGCAACAGCAATGAGTATATAAACTGCCAATGTTACGCCAAAGATAATACCCTTGCGTTTGAATTTGGTCAAAGCGATCAATGAAGCAGTAGCAAGCAGGGAATAAACTACCAAACGGATCATGCGGTCACTTTGACAACACTCCTGAACCATACATCCACCTGCACTAAACACTGAAACTAACGCAAAAGCCGCCGCCATAACATCCAGAACTGCAAGCGAGGATTTTTTCCGGCATTTTGCATACAGCAGAATCAGCAGCAAAGCAACGATATGCCCACCGTAAAAGACCATGCCGCCCATTCGCAAATCAAGCATATATGCAATAGATTTATCTGCAAAATGCTCCCAAAATTGAACAACATAAAACAATCTGGCACCATATATAAACCCGAATTTTGCAATCAGCCAGAGCAATGCACAATCCACCCACGATAATCCGGCATATTTGCGGTATGCCCAGATAACCGGCAGAATAATTACACTTCCCAATGCCACAAACGCCGCATAACCGGCGTTGCGATTACTGCTGATGAGAAACAAACTTGCTATTTCAAACAATACGTTCCCGGCAACGATGATTCCGAGAAGCCAGCCGCCGATGTTCCGGAATAAATACTCATACTTTCTCATCTTATACACCTCTTTAATAAATCACAGATCTTCGGCTTTCTTTTTACCTGTTTTATTCTTCCATTGGGAAGAAATAAACTTCGCAACTGTTACGACAGCAAAAAGAATCAAAAAAGGAGGAACATTTGTTACAATGCTGTACATTATATTTTGACAGGAGATTTTGAAAATCACATCTTTTTTATTTTGCGGAATCCGGTTGAATTGCCACGGCTGCATACGTTTGGGAAAATAAGTTATACCGATAACAATAATCGCAAGCAGGCATATAGGAGTAACGAAACGCCAGATTGCCGTACCTGCCCCGATAGCAACAACGGCGTTATAATTTGTGGAATCGTAATCCCACAAGGATTTTTCATATTCATCACGTTTTTTGAACGCTCTCAATCCCATTACCACACCAGTTATTGACAAAGTTATTGTTCCTGCAATCGACAAAATAAAAATAGTTGCTGGTATGGAAAATGCTATCTCCGTTTCCTCCAGTGCTGTTATTAGTGCTATTGCGGCAGGCAATTGCATGCAAATTCCGAGTTCAGCCAAAAATTTTCCTGTTTTTGCCAATTTTAAAGCACTTGATGCAATGTTTTTCTCACCTATACATGCAGTCGAGAAATCTGTTTCTTTATCAACTTCTTCAGAAATGCCGATTGGTTCTGGCAGTTTTTCTGCCTCATTTACCGGTGTGCTTGCAACAGGAGCGGAAATCGGAGTTTTTATAACTTTTTCAGAAGTTTTCGATGGTTCAGGAGTCTCTTTATCTTTTAAAAATTCTCCGCAGTAGCGGCACTTTATTGCCACCGCCTTGATCTCCTCCCCGCAGAAGGGGCAGTTTTTTGTGTTTGCTTCCATGATATGTCCTTTCGTGTTTTTTGAATCACGGCAATAAAAAAGACGCATTCCGATATTCTGTCACACAAAAGGCACTGACAAGCCCACGCAACGACAAAACACGAAAATGCGTCAATTATTATTGACACATATCATGCGGAACGGCCATTGCGTTTGAAATTGTCAGTTTCTTTGTGTGGCCTACATTATTTGATTTTCAGAAGTTCAAAT
>JAZSIZ010000069.1:0-24459 GCA_045534015.1 Victivallaceae bacterium
GCACAAGTTCCCAGACGGGCAGTTTCGGCAAAAGATGAGATAAATGGAGCGCGGCAATCGGGGTAATTGGAGTAATCCACACTGTTCACACCGATAAAAATATCATGCGCACCGATAACTTCGCCCCAGGCGGTCGCCAGAGAGAGAAAGACCAGATTACGGGCAGGCACATAGGTGATGGGAACAACTTCGCCCACACCATCTTTCGGCACAGCCAGCGAATCATCGGTCAACGCCGATCCGCCCCACTGCCGCAGATCAAGTTTGAATGTACGGTGTTCTTTTGCCCCCAGTGCCGCCGAAACATGTTCCGATGCCAGCAATTCATTGCGGTGACGCTGACCGTAATCAAAACTCATGGTATAACACTCAAATCCATCTGCTTTTGCCATCGCCAGACAGGTGGCAGAATCCAATCCGCCGCTCAATAAAACTATCGCTTTTTTCATTTTGCACCTCTGCTTTTGCGGGTAATATTCAATTTCCTGATCAATTTTTCCAATGCCGAAACCACTTTCAGAAAACGGCTCTGCGCCACTGTTATCGCCCCTTTGGGACAGAATTCCTGACAGCAGTAACAGCGGATGCACCCATTGTAATCAAATTTTGGCGCACCTTTGACCATTTTCAAAGTTTGCGGCGGACACTTTTTGGCACACAAGCCGCAGGATATGCACTCCTTACGCTCAACCACCGGACGGGAAAGCATCATTTTACGCAAAAATTTCCGCAGTTTAACCGGGAAGTAAACGCCCCATTCCAGAGTTTTTTCCGGCGGTTCCGGCAGCTTTATATGGCGGATTTCCGGAATATTGCCCCGGTTGACAAAATCCATCGGCAAACCGCGTTTTTCTGCCTGCTTCAAAACCGGAGTTTCTGCCACACCCAATCTTTCTGCCACAGAATTATCCAGTGCCAGAGCGTCAGCAGAAGCACAGAGGAATCCCAGCTGCACCGCCTCTCCGCTGCCCGGACCGTTGCCCTCCATACCGGTAACGGCATCCAATAATGTTATCTGCGGAGTTACCAGCAAATACAGATCCAGCAGCATATCTGCAAAATCATCAAAATTCCGCCCAACTGCCAAATGCCAGGACAACCTTTCGCTGCCCCGCACCAACCCGAAAAGATTTTTCACACCGCAAGTCAATGTCATCATCGCATGAGTTTTCGCCTTGGCAAAGTCCACGATCAAATCATAGTCACGGAATTCGACAGCGACTTCCATTTGATGATAGCGACACTTTTCCGGCATGGAAATACGATTATATGCGGTGCAATTTTTCACCGTCACGCCCAGTTTTTCCAATTCCGGCATGATCATCATACTGCGCACGACCGCATCGGCAGTACGCACCGCCGGATTCTCGATCACAGCAATCTCTTTTGCCCCCTGCTTTTTGAGAAAACGGCACAACTCCAGCAACAGTTGCGGATGGACAGTTGCCGGATCATTCTCTTTGCGGTACTCCAGCAAATTTGGTTTCACCATGACCCGTTTGCCATCCACTCCACCGGCAGCAGCGATCACCGGCGGCAAAATTTCCGCCAGCGCAGAACGCAGATTTTCCGGAGCATAATTTTCACTCAACGCATAGTAGACATCTGCCATGATCTTTTCCTCAAAAAAAACGGAGACAGCTCCAGTTGCCGCCTCCGTCAAAGCATCAAATCACTTTCAGAAATCCGGCATATCAATGCCCAGAGATCCGGTAACTGCTTTCATCTGCTCCTGCATGGCAGTACGGGCAGAAGCAAAAGCACTGTTGAGCGCAGAAGCAAGTTCACTTTCCAAATAGGCTTTATCATTGAGCATTTCCGGAGCAATGGAGATATTACGCACCGTAAAATCTCCACCGACAGTGACACTCACACCGCCATTGGCAGTTGCGCTGGTGAACTCCATTTTCGGAAGTTCTTCTTTCATTTTTTTCGCGCTTTCCTGCAGTTCCTTGGCGTGCGCCATGATCTTCATCAAATCTCCGAAACCAGCCATTACTTGTTACCTCCCTGCGCTTTGGCAGCCTTGCGGGCAGCTCTCCATGCAACGAAAGGTCCGGAAAGGAAGACTGATGAGAATGTACCAAGAATAATACCCCACATCATCACAAAGACGAAGTCGTTGATCTCCGGTCCGCCGAAAAGCCACATGATGAAAACCACGATAAAGGTGGTCAAACTGGTGATCAAAGTACGGCTCAAAGTCTGGTTGACGGAAAGATTTACCACCTCTGCCAGAGATTTTCCTTTGTACAGATGAAGATTTTCACGCACACGGTCAAAAATAACCACCGTATCGTTGATGGAGTAACCGATAACCGTCAGAAATGCCGCCACTGTAGTCAACCCGATGGTTCTGCCGCAAACCAGATAGATCGCCAGCACCGCCATCACGTCGTGACACAGAGCCAGCACACTGGCAACCGCATAGGACATTTCATAACGGAACACGATATACGCACCGATACCGATAAGCGCAAGCACAACCGCCAGAATTGCAGTCTTGGAGAACTCCCAGCCGATCTGGGCTCCGAGGTGCTGGGCACGGTGTTCGTCAGGAGTGACTTTGCCGGCAGGGAATTTCTCATTGAGAACTTCGCAAACTTTCATTTCAGCTTCATCATCACTCAAACCGGCGGCATCACGGAAGCGTACTTCAAGTTTATCTCCTTTACCATCTTCAACGGCGACATTCTTCTTGTATGTCACAGAAGGTTCATCAAATCCGGCTTTGCGGAGAGCCGCCGCCATATCGGAGGTATTGACCTTTTCCTTGTAATCATAGGTAATGGCGTAACCGCCGGTGAAATCGATACCCAGCACACCTTTGCCGCGAACAGCAAACACACCGATCAGCAACAGCACCAGTAACAGAGAAAGACACAGAGAATATTTCCAGATTTTGATGTAGTCAAAATTGAAAGACTTCACCAACTGCATCATGGAAAGTTTTTTGATATTGAAGAAGCGGAAAAGATAATCGTAGACCAGACGGGTCACAAACACGGCAGAGAACAAACTGCTCAAAATACCGATACACAGTGTCACCGCAAAACCTTTGATGGCACCCGTACCCACGTACATAAGAATAAAGCTGGTGATCAAAGTGGTGATATTGGAGTCAACCACCGCAGTCAACGCCCGGTTGTAACCGGAATCGACCGCATTAAGCAGCGATTTACCGCTCTTCAATTCTTCCCGGATACGCTCAAAGATAAGCACGTTGGCGTCAACTGCCATACCGATGGTCAGCACGATACCGGCAATACCGGGCAGAGTCAGGGTGGAACCGAATGCCGCCATGGCACCGAGGATCAGCATCACGTTGAGTCCGAGAGCAACGACAGAGATCAAGCCGCTGAACCGGTAATAGATGATCATGAAAACAGCCACGATCGCCAGAGAGATGATTCCCACCCAGATACCATTCTGCACACTGGCACGTCCCAGAGTCGGGTCGGTATCAAAAGTGGCATCAACTTTGATTTTGTAGGGGAAGCTGCCCGCGGTAAGCGCACTGGCAATACCTTTTGCCTCTTCTTCAGTGAAGCTTCCTGAAATGCTGGCATTGCCGCCGGCAATTGCTTCATTGATACGCGGCGCACAGTAAAGATCGCCATCCAGTACGATCGCCAGCTGTCTGCCGACATTGTCCTGGGTAACTTTCTTGAATTCGTCCGCCCCCTCGGCATTGAAGCTCAACATGATCTGCAGCTGACCGGTAGTTTCGTCCCGGTGAGCAACAGCTTTTTCAATATTTTTTCCGGTCATCTGCGGAGTGGTTTCCACCAGATAACTGCGGACAACAGGTTTACCATCTTCAATTTCGGTGTACTCCATGTACTCCGGATGACCGCGGTAAATATCCCGCTCATTTTCTTCCACAAATCTGGTGACCAGACGGAATTCAAGGTTGGCACTGCGGCGGATCTCGTTACGCAGAGATTCCTTTTCAGTTTTGGAAACGATCGGCGCACGCAACACGATACCTTTTTCACCGTGCGGAGCGATTTCAGTTTCATGGATACCTTTGCTTTCCAGACGTTTACGCAGAGTTTCGATGGCGACTTCACGATAGTGGTCAAAGTCCTGATCCATCTTTTCTTTCATCTCATCGCTCTGGTTTTCATCAGCTTCGAGCTGCAGATAGTATTCCACACCGCCGTTGAGGTCAAGTCCCAGACGGATGGATCCGGCAGCTTTTTTGCGGATGGCACTGATCACATCGGGGTTGTGCTGCAATCCGTCTTCATCGACCATATCTTTGAGGCTGATGCCCTTGCTGTCGGCAGCATTAAGCAATGCCTGTGACTGGAAAAGCTTGTTATTGGGATCGGCATTTTCCAGACGTTTTGCCTCTTTGATCAACTCTTCGGCTCTCGGATCATCCGGATTTTTGAGCATACTGCGGAAAACATCATAGTAATCACGCTCGGTCAGCGGATACATCGCCCAGGCAAAAACGGCGATGACCACCAGCGTGATCAAAGTACGCAGAAGTAATGGTTTCTTACTCATTATTTTTTCACCTCGGTATCTTCCTCGATCAATGTGACAGTATCACGCAGAACCAGCACTTTGACATTCTCGGCGATCTCAACCAGAAATTCTTTTTCACGGACTTCGGAAACTTTTCCGAGAACTCCGCTGTTGAGGACGACTTTGGAACCTTTGACGATCCGGTCAAGCATCTCCTGATGCTGTTTCTGCTGCTTTTTGCTGGCGCGGAACATCAGAAAAATCATCACAGCGATGATTATCAACGGTAAAAACTGCATTATTTTCATTTTTTCATCCTTACATTTTTTTCTGCGGCACTTTTCAACATATTTTCTGCAGCAGAAGCTTCTCTTCTGTTCTCTTTCATGCCGGTATTTTCCGGCGTTCCGTCATCTCAATTTTTGGCAGGCACACCGAGCAGATTGAGGTGCTTGTCAAAGTGAGCCTCGATCCGGGCATCGTAATCAGCTTCAAACTTGTGCATCGCCTTGAAGAAACGTTCACGCAAAGCTCCGGTCAGGATCGGACCATAGTTGATATGGAGCAGCTGACGCGCTTCAGGCATGGTCATCAATGCGGGCAATTCGGCATCGCTCAAAGTGGAAAGAGCCGGGATCTTGTTGAAATCAGCAGTGATATGGTAAAGTTTGAGCATATCAGCCACATTATCCAGCGCACACTGGTGCATGTCACGGTAGAGCTGCGGATCTTTGTGTGCAATCACAGTGACCGCTTCCAGCCAGCTGGTTCCGGCAGTTTTCAAATGCAGATAGTGGCGGGTTTCACGTCCGACGGTGGGATAAACTGCAAATTTATCGCTGCCGCTGTGGACGGAAATTTTGTAGTTGCCGTAATTCTTGGCAATCAGCGCATGAACTTTGAACTGACGGTCAAATTCATCCAGATCGCCGATGTAATCGATAGCTTTCTGGAATTCACCGATGAAACGGGGAGCCAGAGAACTGAATTCCACTCCGCGGCGGCGCAGCTCGTGAACAATGAAAAGGTGGTGGCTCGGCAGAGTCGGACTGCTGGTTTCATCGATACTGATTTCCAGATCGAATTCATCACCGCGGGCGGCTTTCAGGTGTTCGTAGACCTTGAATGCGAAATCCAGAGCGGCAGTATACATCACAGCGCACCGTTTGGCGGTCAGATCATCCAGCGCAACTGAAACATCATCGCCGAGGATAAACTCTTTACCGGCATAAACCGTACCGACCAGCTTCTGCAGATCAGCGGGCAGTTTGGCAAAAGCATCATTGACCGCTGCGGCATCCCAGTCACCGGCAGATGCATTCATCACATCAGAAAGGTCGAGAGTGATCATCGGCATATCCGCCGCCAGAGCGGTATCAATATCGGCAATGGTCTTGAGATGGTCGCCGTCGGCACCGTAACCGTCACGGTAATCTTCGGCAAAAACCAGGAAGCAGGCATCATCGACCACTTTACGGAAAGTACGTTTGGTCATGGTCAATTCGCGGATGGACTGCTGGGCAAGCACCGGAGAGACCTGAACTTTTTTCGCCGCCCGCACATGACCGATGGTCGCCAGACCGAGACGGTCGCCGCAACCGACAGTGGTACGGACATTACGCAGACTTTTCGGAGCCGTCCAGGGGAAATATTTACGCAGAGCAGCGGCGTTGGCTTCAGAAAGCTCGCCTTTGAGCATGACCGCATTACCGGCAAGCACAACTTTTTCGCCCTCGAATCCGGCGGGAATATCCCGGTCGCCGGCGGCGATGGTCAGCAAATATTTTTTCTCATCATCACGGCACATCAGCACCGCTGCATTACCGACAGCATGCACTGAATCAGCGTATACTGTCACATTTCCGGAGCTTTTCAGCACCGCGGATCTGAGCGCGCTTTCCCCTTTGCCGAGAACAGCGGTCAAACTTTCTGCAATCTGTTTCATATTAGACCTTTCATTAAAAATAAATAAGCAAAAAACCTATTACTACTATACAATTATGATTAATATATCACTTAACCGTATTTTTTTCAACCTTATCCGCAACTTTTTCCACCGGATAAGATGGAATTATCCGGACTTTTTTCAAAAAAAAGTGAATTTTTCCATCCGGATGTCAGCTTTGCGTTTTACTTTCTTGCAATTTCTTTACAGACAGGATATATTTACAGCATTTCACAAACCAAAGGAAATGAAGGAGGATAATATGGGATTTTTGAGTGCTGTTTTCGGTAATGCCAGTGAAGTTTCCGCAGAGGATGTTCTGGAAAAGTATGCTCTTTTACTGACTGCCGGCGAAGAGATCATCAAGGTTTGCAAACTTTTCCGGGATGTCTATATTTTCACTGACAAACGGTTGATCCTGATCGATAAACAGGGAGTTTCCGGCAAAAAAACCGAATATCTCACCATCCCGTACCGCTCGATCAGCCGTTTCAGTGTGGAAACTGCCGGTCACTTTGATCTGGATGCCGAATTGAAAATATGGATATCATCTGCCGCAGAACCGGCTGTAGTCAAGACTTTTTCCAAATCGGTCAATATCTACGAGATACAGCGCATACTTGCAAAATATGTACTGTAAACTGTAAAAAAATCCGGGCATTACCGGCAACGGTGCAGAGAATGGAGCTGTCGCAAAACCGACAGCTCTTTTTCTTTGCAGGGGGCTAACGCCGCCCCCTGCACCCCTGTGATGTGACCCCTTTTTTCAGATAATGTATTATTGTTTCATCGGATTCAGATACCATTTTCCTGATCTGTAGACAAACCACCTGCTGTTGTATTGTATAATTTGCCGGATGGTTTCAGCTTTTGCCTCCGGATCATTGAGCAGCTGTCTGAATTTCTCATTCTCACTGTGGGGAACTGTCTGCCGGAAACCGATCCAGAAATTTTTTTTGGCTATCTTCTCGCCTCCATCATTTTTGATTGCCATTTCACGCAGTTCCGGATCAACGATCAGCCACATGGCATCGGCATCATCGCTGGCAATGGCGCGTAAAAAGGTTTCTACTACTTTTTCTTTGCTGCGCTGATCGATTTTGATTTTCGGAGCGGCGAATACAGAAACTGCTGCAAAAATGCAGAGTGCGGACAACAGAATTTTTTTCAACATATTTTATCCTTTCTTTGGTTGAGGTAACTTTTATCCGATCAGCTCATCAGCTGACAGCAATTGCACTCCCGCAGAGGCAAGTTTGTCCGCTGCGGCTTCCTGATCGTCGAAACGGAAGATGATCACAGCCTGATCACTTTTGCTGAAAGAAACAGCATACATATATTCCACCGAAAGTCCCAGCGCATCGGTTTTTTCAAAAACTCCGGACAACCCGCCGGCGCAATCCGGCACGCTGACGGCAAGTACATCGGTCGCTTTGGTCACAAAACCGGCAGCTTTCAATGCATCATTGCCTTTGGTTATATTATCCAGCAGCAGCCGCAGAATACCGAATTCGCTGGTATCTGCCACGCTCATAGCATAAATATTCACACCGGCATCTTTCAGTACCCGGCACACTTCCGAAAGCGCACCGGGACGGTTTTCTACAAAAAGAGAGAGCTGTTTGAGTTGTTTCATTGCCTGTACTCCTTATTTATTTCTGCCGAGTTTGAACATCGCTTCATTGGCTTCATGAAGTTTTTCCGGGAATGCCCGTTTCAATGCTTCCAGAAAGAGTTCTTCGGAAAATCGGGGCAATTTGGCGGAAAGCGCACCGAGCAGCATCACATTGAGAGCTTTCGGTGTGGAAAGTTTATCCACCGGAATATCTTCCGGAGTGATGAGGATGCCGTCTTTTTTCAATACCGGCCGTGCCACATCCAGCTGGGAAATATCCAGTACCACCAGAATATCTCCTTCACCGGCAGGAACCATCGGACTGTTGACCTTGTCACCGAAACGCACTTCACTGGAAACTGATCCTCCGCGCTGACTCATGCCGTGAACTTCACTTTTCTTCACATCAAGACCGGCACGGAATATCACATCCGCCAGAATATCGGTGATCTTCAAAACTCCCTGACCGCCCAGACCGGCGGCGATAATATTGGTAATGTTGCTCATGATCAATTCTTTCCCATTTTAGCCATTTTAGCCACTGCCAGAATACAGGGGCGGCGGGCGATAATAACACTGCAATCGTTGGAAGCCAGACGGGTTTTCAGCAATTCAGCAAATTTTTCCGTTTCAGCGGTGGTGTCGATCACATCCACATTGTCCACGCCGATGCCTTTGACGATATTTTCCAGTGAAACTGCGTATGCCGGAGAGTGGTCAAGTTTGCGTCCGGTGGCGGGGTTTTCCTGACAGCCGGTCATGGCGGTGATCCGGTTGTCGAGGATCAGTACCACATGTCCGGTCGCCGGACGGTTGTAGACCATTTCCACAATACCGTTGATACCGGTGTGCAAAAAGGTGCTGTCGCCGATAACACTGACCACTTTGCGGGCTTCAGCTTCCGGCAGGGTGTGGCGCATACCCAGACCGACGGTGACACTGGCTCCCATGCAGACGCATGAATCGATGGCGGAAAACGGCGGCATCACACCCAGAGTGTAGCAGCCGATGTCACCGGAAACGATACAGCCCAGATCACGCAGGACTTCAAATGTTTTGCGGTGCGGACAGCCGGGGCAGAGCTGGGGCGGTTTCCCGGGCGCGCCAACCGGATCCGGTGTAAGATCTCCGGCGATGAGTTTGCGCACTCTTGCCACATTCAATTCACCGAAACGGAAAGCTTCAGGTTTGTTTTCAACTTTGATGCCTGCCGCCATGATCTGTTCAAAAAGGGCAGGATCGCCCTCTTCCACGATCAGACAGCGTTTGACCTTACCGGCAAATTCCCTGATTTTTTCAAAGGGGAGCGGATGGGTCATGCCCAGTTTGAGTACCGATGCTTTGGGAGCGGCATCCAGCACATGCTGATAACTGATACCGCTGGTGATGATACCGAGTTCGGCGGAGGCTGTTTTTTCAATGGTGTATGCTCCGGTTTCATTCATTTCCTGCATGGTATGCAGATCGCTGCGCATCCGTTTATGGGCGAGTTTCGCAAAAGCGGGAACCATCACATTGGCTTTGGGATCCCGGGTGAAAGCGGTCGCTTTTTTTGCCATGGGATCATCGGCATAGCGGCGTTCAACAATGCACTGTGAGTGACAGACTCTGGTGGTCATGCGGAAAAGTACCGGACTGCGGAATTTATCTGCCAGAGCAAAGGCTTCACAGAGAAAATCGTAACACTCCTGGGAGTCGGCAGGTTCAAACATCGGCACTCCGGCGGCAACAGCATAACGGCGGTTATCCTGTTCATTCTGGCTGGAAGCCATTCCCGGATCATCGGCGGTTATCACCACCAGACCGCCGGGAGTTCCGCTGTAAGCGATGGTGAAAAACGGATCGGCTGCGACATTGAGTCCAACATGTTTCATCGTTGCAAGGGCTCTTGCTCCGGTATAAGCGGCTCCGATGGCAACTTCGAGGGCGCATTTTTCATTGGGGGCCCATTCGGCACTGCCGCCTAATTTACTGAATTCATCAAGAATTTCAGAGGATGGAGTTCCCGGATAACCGCATCCGAGAGTTACTCCGCAATCGTAAGCAGCCATGGCGACTGCTTCGTTTCCGCTGGCGAGAAGTTTCATGTTGTTGATTCTCCTTAAATTTATTATCGGAAAGTTATTATTGATCGGCTTCTGTGGAAAAGTCGCTGATGATCTCTTCCTGAATAGCAAGTTGATCATCGATAAGCGTTTCCATATCTTCACGTTCTTTATTGTCCGGAGTGAATCCGGGATGGTTGAGCATTTTGAGAGCTTCACCGAGTTTGGCGGCAATTTCTGCCAGACGGCGGAGTTTTTCCCGGTCACTTGCATTAAGTTCACCGGTATTGCCGCCGAGGATGGAAAGATATTCCAGTCTGCGGGAGACTGCTTCCATGATCTGTGAGCGCAATTCTGCTTTGGGTTCATCATCGGCACGGTTGTAATTTTCCAGCATGACTTCAAAGCGTTCTTCAAGGAAGTTGAGCAGTACTGCCTGCTGGGCTTCATCACTCAAATCGATCGATGAATTGGCAAAGATCCGGCTCTGCACACCGGAAAAGTCCGTTTCCCTGCCGTAAATCGCATCAAGAATGTAACCGTCAAGTTCCTGGGCGGTCAACGGTACTCCCGAGGCGGCAAGAAGTTTGAATGGATCATCCAGATCGTTGGAAGATATGGAAAGACCTTCCGGCAGGATACCGATATTGTCATCATCGTCATCTTCGTGGTGGTGGCAGGCACAATCATCACCGCATTCGTGCATCTCATCTTCATCCGGCACCGTCAATACAGCGTGATCACCTTCCGGGCGGAGCTGGACTTTTTCCGAACCGGCAATAAATTCATCGATTGATGCCCCGGGAATGCCGCTGATCCCGGAATAGTAGACCATCCACGCCAGCTGTTCGGGAATATCCGGATAATCCTGAAATTCATCCCAGACTTTTTTTGCAGCATCATCCATGGTTTTCAGATAATTTTTCTGTGCCTGTGAACTGCGTTCAGAACCGGAGAAAAATTCCATATCCACCACGCCGTTTTCATAATCGACCACGGTGCAGAGCAGGGCATCGCCGAAAATGAAATCATGTTTTTTATAAAATTCCGCCAGATCAAATACGGTCAGGGTGACGGAATCAGTGCGGCTGGCACGGGTTTTTAAAATCTCATTTGCCGGATCATCGGCAAGCAGGAAATCAAATATCTGTTCAGAACCGAGCAGAATGTGATAGTGGAAACTTGTTCCCAGCGGCACAATGACCTTTTTCATCGCTGCCGGAGTATCGGCGATACGCATTTCCACTGTTGACGGGAAGACATTTTCCGTGATGTACGGCACGAAACGGTGACCGGGAAAGAGGATTCCGGTATTTATTTCCCACTCATCGGGAGTAATGAGAAATTTCATACCGTTGAAAAATGTTTTGCGGGTAATGCACTGCCATTGATCATCATGGAAAAAACTGTCATCAGCGGCGATCATCCGTTCCGCCCTGCTCCGCAGAGACTCCATATCCTGCGGGGCAAAAGTTTCCAGCACGGCGGGCAGGGAAAATTCATCCCCGGCAGCGGCAATGGCACTTCTTATATCTTCACTGCTTATATCGTCAAATTTTTTTTCTTTGCTCATAAATTCATCCCCATGGAAAGTTTTACCACCCGTTCCGCCATCATCGAGGCAAATTGATCCTGATCCATATTTTTCAACTCATCCAGAGTGACGGCATCAGCAAGTTTGAATTTTCCGCATCTGGTACGGCGCAATGCGCTCAATACACCGCCGCAGCCGAGTTTTGCTCCGATGTCAGTTGCCAGAGTACGGATGTATGTTCCTTTGGAACAATCCACTGTAAAATCCACATCCGGCATGGCGATACGGTCGATGGAAATTGCGGAGATCTCTATTTCTCTGGCTTCTCTTTCAACTTCCACCCCCTGCCGGGCAAGTTCATAAAGTTTTTTCCCGCCGACTTTCACTGCGGAAAACATCGGCGGCATCTGCATGCTTCTGCCTTTGAATGAATCAAAGACCGCTCTGATCGCGGCTTCATCCGGCAATGTTTCCGAACGGTTGATGACCTTGCCGTCCAGATCGCCGGAATCGGTTTCCACACCCAGAGTGATCGTGCCGGTATACTGTTTATCCACGCCGCTTAATTTGCCGCTGTAAGAGGTGAATTTTCCCAGAACCAGCAACAGTAATCCGGTTGCCGCCGGATCAAGCGTGCCGCAATGTCCCACTTTGGGGACATTGAAACGGGAACGGACAAAATTGACCACATCAAAACTGGTCCAGGTCGCCGGTTTGTCGATGGGCAGAATGCCGAAAGCACGGCACTCCGGCAGACGGTGTTTTTTCGGATTGTAACGCAAAATAAAAACCTTTCTCAAGAATTGTTTCAAATATATAATGTAGCACCGCAAAAGCTTTTACTCAAGAGGCAAATGCAATTTTCTTCCCGCTTTGGGCAGTTGTACATGAAAATGTATTGCCAGCAGCCGGATGATGATCACTGTCAGCGATACGGAAATAAATTGAATAAATACCGGCAGGGAACTTTTCCGCAGAAAAACATACACGCCTCCGCCAAGCAGCGAAGCTGTGGCATAAAAATCACTGACCAGTACCGCCGGGATCTTTTTTGACATCACATCCCGCAGGATCCCGCCGCCGACTGCCGACAATGCCCCGCAGAGCATTATGCCTGCCGGTCCCAGATCGTATTGCGCGCCTTTGGCAGCTCCGATGGCGGTGAAAACTCCCAATCCGAAGGCATCACAGAACATGATTATTTCCCGGTGCCGTACCAGTTTTTTCGAGATGAAAAAGATAATCAATCCGGTGAGTATGCAGGCAATCAGATAAATTTCATTCTGCAGTGCCGCTGCCGGGGTTGCTCCGATAAGAGCATCCCGCAGCATTCCGCCGCCGACCCCGACTGTACAGCTGAATACCACCACGCCAAGCATGTCAAGCCGCAGTTTTACGGCACTTACCGCTCCGGTGATGGCAAAAATGATTGTCCCGACAAGGTCAAAGTAAAAGATCAGTTCTTCAAACATCCTTTTTTCCGTTTTTGTTTATTCAATGACCCGGTAATCTTTGATTCTGGAGTATTGCAGTGACCGGGAAAGTCTGGAGTACGGCCGGAGCGATTTTCCGGATTTTTCCACCCCGAAACTTTTGAGATATATCGTGCGGTCGATATTTCCTTTGGGCAGCATGGTGTAGCGTGCCGCCGCACCGTGATAATTGCGTATGGTGCGCCACTGCCGGTCAAAATCAAAGAGATCACCGGCATTATCCAGAGCGATGGCAAGGAAAATCAGAGCGTCATAACTCTGGGTTTCACAGGCTGAAGGATAATGGAAAAAGCGTTTGCGGAAATCATCCCGGAATTCTTTGTATTCCGTGGAGCTGTTTTCATTGCTGAAAAAGGCGGTGTAAATACACTCCCCCGGATCACTTCCTGCCAGAGAATCCGTCAAATCTATATCGTCCCATGAGTCCGGACCGCAGATGACACCGGTAAATCCGCCTTTGCGGAGCTGTTTGATAAATTCCGCTGCCCGTTTGCCCTGTGCCGCCACCATAATGAATTCCGGATCGGTCATCAGGACGGATCGCAGCTGGTCTTCGCTCATCGGCGTATTGGCGTCTATGGGAAGATTGATGTAGATGCTGCCGCCGAGATCAGAAACCGACTGGGTGAAATTGCGGGCAATGCCCCGGGTATACTCTTCATCATTTGTCCGGTCGGTAATGATCGCACCGTCGGTCAGTTTACGCCAGAAATAAAGATAGGCGGCAAGAGTTTCCATCTGCTGGGTGTCGGAAAAGCAGTTGCGGTAGACAAACGGATTGCTCTGTAAATGGTAATCGCTGGTCGCCATCGGAATGACCATCGGCATGCGCAGACGGGCGGCATGGGGGATCAGCATGGAAACCTCTTCGGTTCCGTATCCGGCAATTGCGGCAACGGCATTGGCTTTTTCCGCTTTGAGCAAAGCTTCCCGGGTTCCGGCGGCGGTTCCGGCGGTGTCGAAAAATTCCACTTTGATCCGTCGACCGCTTACTTTAGTGACTTTATTGATCCGGGATTCTGCGGCAAGAAGTCCTTCCTGCATCTGCTCGGCATACATTTTATTGGTTCCGGAAAGCGGCAAAAATGCGGCGACAACAACCGGTGCCGACGGATTTTCCGTTGGCATTTGCCGGAGCTTCAACTCTGCCGGAACGCATCCGGTCAGCATGACAAAGAGAGGCAGCAGCAGAAGAAAAAGTTTTTTCATTATCACAAAGCTTCCTTGTTTTTTGCGGCGAGGGCTGCCAATTGCGGATTGCCGGGCATGATCCCCCGCTTGCTGTTGGTGATGAAATCGATAAATCCGGCGGCATCCGGATCCTGCGGAAAAGTTTCCCGGATATTTTTCTGTGCCTGACTGGAATTCAGCCCGCGGAAAAAGTAGAGCTTGATGATTTTTTTGATCCGGAATCTGCGTTCATCATCAAATCCGGCACGGCGCAGACCGACCGTATTGATCCCGCAAATGGTGTTGTCTTCGGAAAGCATGCAGAAGTCAGGCACATCCTGACGCACCAGAGTTCTGCCGCCGATCATGGCAAGTTTGCCGATCCGGCAGAATTGATGCACCAGTACATACGCAGAAATGACCGCTCCGTCTGCCACTGTGACATGTCCGGCAAAAACTGAATTATTGGCAACTGTGACATATTTGCCGATCAGGGCATCGTGACCGACGTGGACAAATGCCATGAGCAAAGTTCCGTCACCGACGGCGGTGAGACCGTTTTCAAAAGGGGAGCGGTGGATCGTAACATACTCGCGCAGAGTGACATTATTGCCTATTACAGTGTGAGAGATAATCCCCGGCTTGAACCGGTGATCCTGCGGATCATCGCCGACTACTGCTCCGAAGTAGATCCGGCATCCGGAACCTATGGCAGTATGGGCGGCGATTTTGACATGGGAATCAATTACACAGTTGTCTCCGATGGAGCAATCGTTTTCAATGACGGAATATGCTCCGATGGTCACATTTTTTCCGATAACTGCATCCGGTGCAATTACGGCTGTCGGATGGATCTGCTGCATAAAAAACCCCTTTCCCCCATAAAAAAGTTTCAGCGGACGACTGTTCCGCAGGAAGTGTCTCCTTCCAACACCCGGTCGAGGTCGGCAGTGAAAAAGTCGAAAACCACGATCGGCAGAGCGTGATCCCGGCAGAGCGAGAATGCCGAAGCATCCATCACTTTGAGCCGGCGATCCAGTGCTTCATCGTAACTCAACTCATCATAACGCACTGCATCGGGGAATTTTTTCGGATCAGCGGAGTAGATACCGTCAACTTTTGTCGCTTTGAAAACGGCATCGCATTCAGTTTCCAATGCCCGCAGAACACTTGCGGTATCGGTGGTGAAAAACGGATTGCCCGTACCGCCGGCAAAGACGACCAGTTTACCGGATTCCAAGGCATGAATGGCATTTTCACGATCATAAACCGGCAGAAATCCACCGGTGGGAATGGCACACTGCAAAAGCACCGGAATACCTATGGCATTGCAGTAGTTTTTGATCGTAATGGCATTCATTGCCGTCGCGAGCATACCCATTTTATCGGCATCGACCCGGTTCATCTCTCCGGAAGCACCGGCACCGCGCCAGAGATTTCCGGCACCGACAACGATCGCGACTTCCACTCCGGCGTCCAGCAGACTTTTGACCCGCTGTGCCACGAAACGGCAGCTTTCCGGATCGTAACCATTTTCTGAAGCACTGTTGAGAGTTTCTCCGCTCAATTTGAGCAGTACACGGGAATAAAGCGATTTTGACATGATGTTTTTCTCCGGTTCGCTGTTGAATTTTCAATGTGTTTCTATATAAATATAGCGCATATTTGTAAAATCGCCACAAAAAATTTGAAAAGAGATTGTATTTATTTGCAAAAAAGGTGTATATTATAGGGAAAAACACAAACAAACAGCAAAAAAGGATGTTGTTTATGGAAAATATGCCTAAAGTGAAGGTCGGTGTGATCGGTACCGGTGCGTTGGGTCGTCATCATGCCAGATTGTATGCCCAGAGTCCCAATGCCGAGATGATCGGTATCTTTGATGTGCAGAAAGAAGCTGCACAGAAGGTCGGTGAGGAATTCGGGCTGAAAGTATTTTCTGAATGGGAGGAACTTGCCGCTCAATGTGATGCGTTGAGTGTGGCTGTGCCTGCCAACTATCATGCCTCGACAACCGTTCCTTTGCTCAATATGGGCAAACATGTGCTGGTCGAAAAACCGATCGCCGCCCGGATCGATGAGGCTGTCGCCATGTGTGAAGCCGCTGAAAAAAATGGTGTGGTATTCGGCGTAGGTCATGTGGAAAGATTCAATCCGTGTATGGATTTTCTGGAAAAATATGCCCATAACACCCGTTTTATTGAAGCTCACCGTCTTGCCGCCTATCCGCCGCCGCGTCCGGGGATGCCCCGCCGGGGAACGGAAGTGAGCGTCGTACTTGATCTGATGATCCATGACATCGATCTGGTGCTGCGTATGGTCAATGCTGAAGTTGAGCGTTTTGATGTGGTCGGCATCCCGGTGCTTTCCGGCAGTGAAGATATTGTCAATGCCCGCATCAAATTTGTCAACGGCTCCTGTGCCAGTCTGACTGCCAGCCGGGTAAGTCAGAATCCGATGCGCCGTTTCCGGGTGTTCCAGTCCGACAGTTATATTTCCATGGATTACGGCAAACATGTCGGCATGGTACTCAAGCGCAATAAACTCGGCCTTGCCCGCAAAGATGTGGAACTGGACGAGAAAAACGCTCTGGCAGACGAGCTTGAAGACTTCATCGCCGCAGTGCAGAAGACCCGGGAAACCGGAAAACTTCACGAATGCCGCGTTTCCGGCCGTCAGGGGTTGAAAGCTCTGGAACTGGCTGTCGCCATTGAAAGCGAAGCCCGCCGCTACAATAAAGAATACGGTTTTGAATTTCCTGTATGGTCACCGGATGAAATGGCGTGAAACAGTTGATTGCGGATGCAAGATAAATCTCCGGCTCAAGGTGACGGCAAAGAGAGCTGACGGACTGCATGAGTTGTCCAGCTGCTTTCTCTATCTGCCCTTTCCCGGAGATCTGCTGACGGTGGAAGATTCTGATTCAGGACTTGCTCTTGAGTGTCCGGGCTTTCCGGAGCTGGCGAATGAAAAAAATCTGGTCTGGCGTGCCGCAGAACTTTTTGCCGCTGAAAGCAAAATCACTCCGGCATGGAAGATCGTGCTGGAAAAGATAGTTCCGATGGCAGCCGGTCTTGGCGGAGGCAGTGCCGATGCCGGAGCTTTGCTTGCTTTGCTCAATGATCGTTACCGCACTGTCAGCAGTGAAAGATTGGAAAAGCTTGCTTTTTCACTTGGAGCTGATGTCCCGTTTTTTATCAAGCGCACCTCGGCATGGGTCACCGGCGCGGGGGAATGCTTTGAATATTTTGAAAAAATGCCGTATGTGCCGGAGGTGTTGATCATCAATCCGGCATTTCCGGTTTCGGCGAAATGGGCATATATCAACATGTCCAAAACGCTTATCTGTCCGGATGATCCGCAGGAGAAAGCTGATTTCCTTGCCGGAAAATGTGATTGGCAGAGATTCTGTCTGAATGATCTTGCTCCGGCAGTGATGAAAAAATTTCCTCTGCTGGGTATTCTGGAGCGGAAATTGCGCGATTGCGGCGCATTGGCGGTGCAGATGTCCGGCAGCGGCCCATCGCTTTTTGCCCTTTATGAGCCGGGAAAAGCGGCAGCGGCAGCGGAAAAAATGCGCTGTGATTTTGCCGGATTGAATGGATTGAGGATTTTTGCCGGGGGAAAAGAATTTTGAAAAGAGCATTTTTTCTCGATCGTGACGGCGTATTGAATGTGGAAGTCAACTATCTGGGTGATCCGGAAAAAATGGTTTTGCTTCCCGGCAGTGCCGAAGCGGTGAAACTTATCCATGAACTCGGATTCATGGCGGTGGTGATCACCAATCAGGGTGGGATCGCAAAAAAACTTTTCACCGAAAAGAATATGCATGAGGTTCATGCCAGAATGCAGCGGGATCTGCTTGCCTGTGACCGCAATGCAGTGCTGGATGCATTTTACTATTGTCCGCACCATCCGGAGATCACCGGCAGATGTCCCTGCCGTAAACCGGAAAGTTACATGCTGGATAAAGCTGCGGCGGATTTCGGCATCGATCTGAAACGATCCTTTATGATCGGTGACCGGATGAGTGATCTTTTCACCGGACGTAATGCCGGTTGTGCCGCTTCATGTCTGGTGCGCACCGGTTATGGTGAAAATCATCTTGAAGCCGCTGTTGAGGAAGGTTTTTTCACAGCAACTGATTTGCTGGAGGCTGTAAAACTGCTGACAAAGTAAGTAAGAGGGTGAAAATGGATTTGCAGATAGCCGCAACTTTTCTGGAATTGCTTTTTATCTTTGCGATACTTGCTGCTCTGTGCCATCAGCGTGAGCGTATCGGTATAGCTCCGGTGATCATGGCATTCGGTACGGTCATGTTTTTCGGAGTGATCATGAGTGCGGCGGAGGTGAGTGCTCCGATGCCGTGGGGCGGCGTTTTCAATGTGGCGCAGCTGGCGGTTTATCTGCCGCTTCTGACCGCTTTTCTGATGGTGTATATCACTCTGGGTGTGTTGAAGGCGCAACGGCTGCTGCTGGGTATAATGTGTTCATTTCTGCTCTACATATACTTCGGGATGCTGTTGAAAATACAATGTGCGAGAATTCCCCATGACGGCTTGCGCGAAGTGGCGACTTTGCTTCTTGAAGATGGTACGGCGTCTGTCAATCTTGCAGCGGTGAGCAATCTCATCTCATTTTTTACCGTTCCGCTGATCTATTCAGCTTTTATGCGTATCGGGCGCACCTGGCGGATCGTGCTGGCTCTGGAAGGTGCGCTGATTGCCGGTATGCTGCCGGAAATTTCCCTTGTCTGGATCAACGGCAACTGGCACGACTGGCAGTGGCAGGGATCGCTGCTGGTATTGGCTGTTGCTCCGTTGTGCGCTCTGGTACTTTCCCTCTATTTGATGATGTTGGAAAAAGAATTGCCGGATCAATCTCCGAAAACGCTGGATTTCATTTTCGCTTTTTTCGGCAGTTACGGCAGAGTTAAAGAGCTGGAAACAGATTTGAGTGACTGGGAAGACCGTTATCAGCTGGTGCTGCGTCATACTGCGGAGGTGGTGATCATGTGTGATTCCGGGGGGACTATTCAGGAGGTGAATATTGCCGCCCAGCGGGTTTTCGGCGTGAAAAATGCGGCATCTCTTATCGGCAAAGACCTTTTCAGCATGCTGGAGGAATTGACTCCTCCGGTAGATCTGCACACTGCAGAAAGCAATGTTCTTTCTTTCAATTGCATCATCTTTTCCGGGGGGGAGAAAAAAATCATTTCAGCCTCGCTCTCGCCGATCCGTCTGCGTGAACAGCTTCTCCTGGTGATGGTCGGCAGGGATATTACCGGCGAGGTGACTCTGGCAAAGGAAAAAGAGGAACTTACTGTGCAGTTGATGCATTCACAGCGTATGGAATCGCTCGGCGTTCTTGCGGGGGGGATCGCCCATGACTTCAATAACTGTATCCATGCTATCATGGGGCATGCTGATGTGGCAGCAATGCTTTATGTCAACGATCCGGATAAGGTGAGCAACCATTTGAACAAGATTTCCACGATTGCGGAAAAAGCCGGAAAGCTGACCTCTCAACTGCTCGGATTCGCCCGCAAAGGCAAATATAATGTGGTGGATATTGATTTGAATGCCCTGCTGACAGAGTGTACCGGTCTGCTGGATCCTTTCCGTGTACGCGGTGTTGAAATAAAAGAGAATTATCCGTCATATCCGGTTGTGATCAGAGGCGATCAGCTGCAAATGCAGCAGGTTGTTCTCAATCTGCTGATAAATGCTGCCGATGCCACTGTTGAAAACAAAGGGGAAAGGATCATCACTTTGAGTGCCGGAAAAGCGGTGAATGCTCCTTTGAAATTTACTCCTCCTGCGGATAAACCATCGGCAGATGCCGGAGATTATCTTTTCTTTGCAGTCAAAGATAATGGTTCCGGTATGGATGAGGCGACCAGAGAAAAAATATTTGAGCCGTTTTTCACTACCAAACCGGTCGGCTCCGGAACCGGTATGGGACTGGCTATGGTATATGGTACAGTTACTCATCACCGCGGATGGATCCAGCTTGACAGTGAACCGGGCAAAGGAACTCTTTTCTGTTTCTTTTTTCCGGAAGCCGGGAAAGAGGATCTGATTGAAAATGAAAAATTGCAATGAAGGACACCGTGCCAGATTGCGTGAACGTTTCCTCAAAGCCGGTAAAGATGGATTCGCTGAACATGAATTGCTGGAATTGATCCTGTGTTATGCCATTCCGAGGAAAGATGTCAAACCGGTCGCCAAGGAGCTTTTGAACCGTTTCGGCTCGTTACAGGCAGTTTTTTCTGCATCACATGAACAATTGCTGCTCTGCCGCGGATTGGGCGAAAGCAGTGCGGTACTGCTGACACTTTTCCGGATCATCGGCATGGAGATCATGCCCGGAGCATTGACAACGGATACGATTCTGATCTCTCCTGAAGCAGTCCGTAAATATCTGATGCTCAATTACCGTTATGTTTCCGGAGAAACTTTGTTCCTGTTGCTGCTGGACAGCGACTTCCGTCTGGTGGATAAACTGGAGATTTCCGGCAGCAGCAGTTCTGTGCTGCTGAACCGGTCGGAAATATCTTTGAAAATACTCAGTTGCCCGAAAGTACGGCAGGTGATCATGGCTCACAACCATCCGGGAAACAATCCGCTGCCGTCAAAAAGCGACATCAACAGCACGCTTGAACTGAAAATGCTGTTGCAGGAATACGGTATATCTCTGCTGGATCACTTCATCGTTTCCGACCGGCAGTGCGTGTCGATAATGAAAGCTCCGTGGTGCAAAGATAAGAAATGATCACCGGGGATGCCAGCAGGAAAAACTTCTGCTGCCGTCTGTTGTCACCGGCGGTTTTTCCTCTTTGCATTTCGCCGAGGCATAGGGGCAGCGTTCATGGAACGGACAGCCCGGCGGCGGATTGAGCGGCGATGGGACATCTCCGGAAAGCCGGATCCTTTCCCGTAATCCCTCTGCCGGTGTCGGCACCGCAGATAGCAGTGCTTCCGTATAAGGATGCCGGGGGGAGGAGACCAATTCTTTTGCCGGAGCTGATTCCACGATATTACCCAGATACATCACCAATATCCGGGATGAAATGTGTTCGACCACAGCCAGATCGTGAGCGATGAAAAGCATCGCTGTCCGGCTTTTCTGCTGAATATCCTGCAACAGATTGACGATCGAAGCCTGTACACTGACATCCAGCGCGGAAACCGGTTCATCGGCAACGATGAAGTCCGGATCTGCCGCCAGTGCGCGGGCGATGCCGATACGCTGACGCTGACCGCCGGAAAACTGATGAGGATAACGGGTCAGTGCATCGGCAGTAAGACCGACCATTTCCAGCAGTCCGGCGGCTTTGTCCCACCGTTCCTCCCGGCTTTTCTTTCCGGTCATGGCGATCACTTCATCCAGAGTTGAAAAGATGGAAAGCCGGGGATTGAGTGAACCGTAGGGATCCTGAAAAATCATCTGGAAGTGTTTACGCATTTCCAGCAGTTCTCTGCCTTTGGCATGCGCCAGATCTCTACCGGAAAGCAGAATTTCCCCCGAACTGGGAGTTTCCAGCCGCACCAATGCTCTGCCCAGCGTACTTTTGCCACAGCCGGATTCGCCGACCAGACCGATGGTTTCACCCTTTTCCAGAGAGAATGATACACCGTTGACGGCATAAAGGTAGCGTTGTTTGCGGAATAATGGAGTCCGTACCGGATAGCGGACAAAGAGATCTTTTACTTCAAGCAGAGCCATTTATCAAATTTCCTTTCCTGCCGGAGCTGCACAGATGACCGAGATATTGTCTCTTTCCCCGGCGAGCATCGCTTCTCTGACCAGGACAGATACGGCTTCCCGGGGAGTTTTGTTGCTGCCCAGTACTCCGGCAAGCACCTGTTCGGGCAGATGGTGATACAATCCATCGGAACATATCATATATCTGGCATTTTCCGGACGCGGGATTTCCAGAGTATCTATTTGCAGATGTTTCTCTGTTCCCAGTGAACGGCCGACCAGACTGACATGGTGGAGTTTGCCGCTGTTGAGCAATTCTTCATACCCTTCCGGGCGGTGATCGGTGGTCAATTGCCGCAGAGGTTTGCCGCCGGGAACGCGGTTGAATTCGTAAATGCGGCTGTCTCCGGCACTGGCACAGATCACTTTGTCCCGGAAAAAAAGTGCTGCTGCCACGGTACATCCCATCGGGCGCAGGCTGCGGTTTTTCAGATTGAAGTCGAAAATCTTTGTATTTATCTCCAGCAGAGTATCGACCAGAAAATCCCGGTTCCATGTGCTGTAATTTCTTTTCATCGCTTTTTGCAGCAGATCACGGCAGCATATATAACTGGCAGTTTCTCCGCGGCTGTGACCGCCGATACCATCGGCAACTGCCGCCAGAACCGCCGGAGCTTCCGGCAGGGCGCAGATGAGAAAATTATCCTCATTATGGTGTCTGATCGGACCGGTGTTGCTTTCTCCGGCGATCTCCAACCGGGCAAAATTGGCATTCATATTACACAAAACCTTGAAAAATCGTCTTTTGTTTAGTATAGTATGAAAATGGCATTAATGCAAATCAAAATAAAGTTTCCGGGAAAAATATTGATGAAAAATTTAAAAAACAACATGAAATCATTTCACTTTATCGGTGTCGGCGGTATCGGCATGAGTGCGCTTGCCGCCGGAGCAGCCGCCTGCGGCATGACGGTAAGCGGCAGTGACCGGGGGGCGGATAAGGTGGAAAATCAGCCGTTGATGAATGCTTTGAAAGCACAGGGGATCCGGGTTTTTCCGCAGGATGGTTCCCGTTTTTCGCCCGGAAATGAGTTGCCGGATGCTGTGATCTACAGTACGGCGATAGAGGAGGATAATCCGGATTTTCTTGCCTCCGGTGATATTCCCCGGATGCACCGCTCGGAATTTCTGCGTTTTCTTCTGGAAAAATCCGGAAAAATTTCCATCGCAGTTACCGGCAGTTGCGGTAAAAGTTCTGTAACAGCTTATACCACTGAAACTATTGAGCGATTGGGTGGTGATCCGGTGATGATTTCAGGAGCATTATCCAAACGTTACCGTTCTGCGGAAAATGCCGGGAATTTCCGTGACGGCAAAGGTGATTATCTGGTTTTTGAAGCTGATGAGAGTGATAAAAGTCTGCTCGCTTACGGGGCGGATTATGCTGTCATCCTCAATCTGGGAACCGATCACTATGACAAAGAGGAATTAACGGAAGTTTTCGGCAAATTTCTTCAAAGTATCCGCAAGGGAGCGGTTCTTTCCCGGCAGGTGGCGGATGCTTTGAATAATACATTTCCCGCTCATCTTGAAGTGCGGATATTTGATGATGTCCCCGGAAGGAGTGCTGCTGAATATACTCTGGCTGAATATTTCCCCGGTACTGCTCCGGAAGCATGTTTTGCCGATGGTACGTGCCTTGCGCTTCCGGCTTCCGGAAAGCATGTCGCACTCAATGCGCTTGCCATCCGTGCGCTTGCCGGGATGCTGGGATTTGATGATGGAGCTGTGTTGTCGGCACTTGCGCACTTTGACGGAGTCTGGCGGCGCAACGATTATGCAGGGAAAACTCCTGCCGGAGCGGCAGTATATGATGATTATGCCCACAATCCGGAAAAGATCATCTCCTGTCTTTCCGGTATGCGTGAATGTGTATCCGGCAGAGTTTTTGCCGTATTTCAGCCTCACGGATACAAACCTTTCGGCTTCATGGAAAAAGAACTTTTTGAACAGCTGGAAAAATTTCTGCGTCCGGCAGACTGTTTCATTCTGCTTGAACCGTTTTATGCCGGAGGAACTTCCAGTTTTTCTCCGCATGCCGCTGATGTGTGTGACAGCTGGCAGGAAAAATCTGTGATGCCGGAACGTTTTACGGTGATGCCCGACCGTGCGGAGTTGAAAAAATTTCTTCAGCAGAATGCCGGAAAAGATGATATTATCGTCATTATGGGTGCAAGGGATAACTCATTGAGTCTTTTTGCCGCAGAATTGAGTGTATTGTCCTGAAAAAGACCTTGCAAATACCTGCCGGACAGGATATATTTTACAATAAACAAATTTTTTATCGATAGTGTCAAAAGTAGTATGAAAAAATGAAAAAAACGAGTGTGGACAGGGTGGTACATCCGAACCCTTTCGCAGTCAAGCCAAAATCCGGCATAACCGGTCGCGTTTTACGCTCCCTTTTATTC
>JAZSIZ010000074.1:0-35833 GCA_045534015.1 Victivallaceae bacterium
TGCCGTGCAGGATCCGGCAATGCTGATTGAAAGTGAAGCTTTTCAATCAAAGATGTTCACTCCGGAAAAGCATCAGCCGATCCTGCCGCTGCTTTTTGTAACTATTGCCTGCGGAATACTTTCCGGCTTCCATGCGACACAAGCACCGATTGTAGCCAGGACGATAAAGAGTGAAAAACAAGGCTTCGGTGTCTTTTTCGGCATGATGCTCGTGGAAGGATTCATCGCCATGGTCTGGGCTGCCGGAGCTTTGGCGATCTACAATAAAATGCCGGAATTGATCGGAACCAACCCCAATGGAGTGCTGGCAAAGATCACCGGTTACTTTTTGAGTGAAAAACTTTCTCTGGTGGTGATCATCAGTGTTATTATTCTGGCAATCACCAGCGGAGATACGGCAATGCGCAGTTTGCGTTTGAGTCTGGCGGAAATGTTTCATATCAGCCAGAAGCCGCTGTGGTCACGGATCATGATGGTTCTGCCGCTGATCGCCGTCACTGCCGTACTGCTCTGGTGGAGCAATGCCGATGCCGGAAGTTTTGCCAAACTCTGGACATATTTTGCCTGGAGCAATCAGGTTATCGCCGTGTTTGCCCTGCTTGCCGGTTCGATCTATCTCTTTTCGCTCAAGCGTCCGGCATTTATCACAGTGATCCCGGGCATGTTCATTACCTTTGTAGTAACCACCTATATCCTCTGGATCAGCCCTGAACACGGCGGACCGGTAGGGTTGGGGCTGGAGCTTTATGATGCATATATGATAGCCGGATTTGTTGCAGTCATACTTTTTGCGTGGGCGAAGTTCCAGGCGGAAAAAGTAAAAATGAATAAATAACGAAAAGAAAAAACATAGATGCCTGAACTCAAAAAAATAAAAGTGGAGTTCGCCTCCCGGTACAAAGATCTGAAACTTCTCAAACGGCGCTGGTTCCCGTTGTGGACTCTGGACATGTATGTACTCAAGGAGTTTATGATCAAATACAGCATTTTATTGCTGGTATTTTGTGTACTCTTTATTTTAAGCGATGTCTACCGGGATATTTCCGACTTTATCGATGCCGGAGCTTCATGGAAAGATATCGGGCTGTATCTGCTTTTGCGTCTGCCGGGCAATATCCGTTTTATTCTGCCGGTATCGATGCTGCTGGGCTGTATGTGGACGATGGCAACATTCGGAAAAAATCTGGAAGTAACCGCCATGCGTGCTTCCGGAGTATCTTTGATGCGGTGCGGCGGAGCGATCTTTGCGGTCGGTCTGTTTGTCACCGGCGTAAATATATATTTCAATGAGTTGCTCATCCCGGAAACCTCTGTCCTTTCAGAAAAAATCTGGGAACAGGCTACAGAAAAGCGCAGTCACAGCAAAAGTCTTCTGACATATAAAAGCAGCGATGGCAAACGCAGATGGCTTTTCCAGTTGTTCGTTTCCGGTGAATCACAGGAAAATGTGACATTGAAAACAGTCTGGACAGCTGATATGATCAAACAGCTGCTGGGGACACCCGGTACTGTAAAATATGAGGAAAATCTGCAAAAAGTTCTGGATGAACGTTACGGAGAAGTCCGCGATATACCGCAGAGCGCAGAAAGGACAAATAAAGTTTTCCAGCTGCTTGAAGGCAGAAAAATAGATTTTATTATCGAAAAGGCCCATTACGATTACGATTTGGAAACCTGGGTCTTTCACAGCGGTAAATATATCAGTTTCAGCAAAGAGGAAGAAACTTTGTTCTCCGGAGCCACCGGAACAGTGAATCTGCATAACGAGATCGCCTTTGAAAATCTGCGTTTTTCCGGAAATGAGATCCCGGAACAACCGGAAGATATTCTCAATGCGGTCAAGGAAAAAGACAATCTTTCCACTCCTGCCATTATCCGGATATTGAAAAACAATCCGGATATGCCCCCGCGGGTGCGTTGTATATATGAAACAGTAATGTACTACCGTATGGCATTTCCATGGGCATGTTTTCTGGCAGTGTTTCTGGGAATACCATTGGCGACCCGCAATGAAAGAACCGGCAGTATGATG
This sequence comes from Victivallaceae bacterium, assembly GCA_045534015.1. GTDB lineage: Bacteria > Verrucomicrobiota > Lentisphaeria > Victivallales > Victivallaceae > UBA1784. The sequence goes on from JAZSIZ010000074.1 coordinate 2,033, forward strand.
GCGATAATCAGTGCTATCGTGCTGATCGTGGTCTATATCATTATCGCCCAGCTGTTTTTGATGCTGGGAAAAAGCGGAACCATGCCGCCGCTGCTCTGCGGTCTGGCACCGACAGTGGCATTTATTGCTGCCGGAGCGGTAAAAATCATGCATGACCGGGTGTAAAAGAAATGGAATTATTTGATACTCACTTTCACTTTGACGGCAAAGAAACTTTTGCAGAATATCTGCGCCGCTGTTATGATGATCTGGCAATCGCCGCAGAAAATTTCCGCAACAAACCGGATAAACTGCTGATGCTCTGTGCCGGAAGTGATTTTGAAGAATCCTGTCTGGCAATGGATTTTGCCGGTAATGCCGCCGAAGTCAGTTTCGCCGCCGGTATCCATCCGCATGCCGCCGCCGGATACCTCAAAGAGCGCAAAGATTTCTCCATTTTCAAAAATCACCCGAAACTGCTCGCAGTCGGGGAAATCGGTCTGGATTACTTCTACGATCTGTCTGACCAGAAAAGCCAGAAACAGGTACTGACGGAATTTCTCGAACTGGCATTGCAATGGGATAAACCGGCGATGCTTCATCTGCGGGATAAAGATAACTGCCGGAAAGTCTACGATGATGCCCTTGCCATTCTGGAAGATTTTTCCCGTGCCGGCGGCAGATTCGTGATCCACTGTTATGCCGGAAATGCTGCCGATGCTGAAAAATTTCTTGCCATGGGCGGATTTTTCGGAGTCACCGGCATGTATACATTCAAAGCGGCAAACAATATACGCGAGGCGATCTGCGTTATTCCGGATGACCGGCTGCTGATTGAAACAGATTCACCATATCTTGCTCCGGCACCATTCCGGGGAAGAAGCAATACTCCGGGCATGGTGGCTCTGGTGGCGCAGGCATTGGGAGCAGCAAGAAAGATGACTCCGGAAGATGCCGCTGAACTTTTCACTGCCAACGGAAAGAAATTTTACAACCTCAAGGATTGATGATCATGATATTTTTACTGGAACTGCTCATTGGAACTGCTCTTGCCGGAGCGATGGTTTATTGTTTTTTCCGGGTGAATGAAAGCAACATCTCCGTATTTGAAAAACTCTGCCGCAACAAAATCGCCGGACTTGCCATCGGTCTGCCGTCAGCATTGCTCTGCGTGCCGCTGGCTCTGCCGGTTTCCCCGGTATTTCTGGTTCCGTGGCTTTATCCGGCAGCCATTGTCCTTCCGATATTGTGTTACTATCAGATCGACAGTTACGCCGCCAGAAGTTATGCCTTTTTTCTGATCCTGCTTGCCTATGATATTGTACACGGGGCATTTGACAATCATCTGCCCGGAGCCCCGGTGCTGACCATACTTGCACTGCTTATGGGTATTGCCGGCATCTGGCTTTCTGCCAAACCGTGTCTGATGCGGGATATTTTCCGAAAATGTGCCGCTTCAAAAAAATGGAAATATACGCTAATGTCCCTTTTTGCCGTAATGACATTACTGCCGCTTTATACATTGATCATGCTGATTATTGGAGTATATGTAAAATGAAATCGTATTTCCGCCCTGAAATTGATGCTATCGCCGGTTACACCCCCGGGGAGCAACCCAAAGTTGCCAACCTGATCAAACTCAATACCAATGAAAATCCTTATCCGCCCTCCCCTGCGGTAATGGAAGTTCTGCGTAATTTTGATCCGGCACGGCTGCGCCGTTATCCGGATCCGTGTGCCGATGCCCTGCGGGATCTTTTTGCCGCTTCGGTGGATATGAAACGGGAAAACGTGATCATCGGCAACGGTTCAGATGATCTGCTGACAATGATTTTCCGCTCTTTCACCTCTCCGGAGCTTGGCGTTGCGGTATTTGAACCGACCTACTCCCTTTATCCGGTTCTTGCCGCGATGCAGGGAGCCAAAGTCACCAGAATACCGCTGGATGAAGAAACTTTTGCCTATCCGGAAAATGCGGTTGCTCTGGCGGGTAATGCCAATTTGCTCATCATCACCCGTCCCAATGCGCCGACCGGCAATTGTGCGCCAAAAGAATTGGTAAAAAACATCTGTGCCTCATTTGACGGTATCGTGCTGATCGACGAAGCGTATGCCGATTTTGCAGCAGATAATTGTGCTGAATTTGCTTCAAAATTTGACAATGTACTGGTCATGCGGACATTTTCCAAAGGTTCATCCATGGCAGGTCTGCGTCTGGGATATGCATTCGGCAGCAAACATCTTATCGACGGATTGATGAAACTCAAAGATTCGTACAATGTGGATATGCTTTCCCAGGAGTTGGCAAAAGCCAATTTCTGTGATGCTGATTACCGGAAAAAATGTACTGCTCAAATCATTGCCGACCGGGAACTTCTGGCAAAAGAACTTACTGAACTCGGCTTCACAGTAGTCCCCAGTCAGGCGAACTTCCTTTTCGCTGCGCCCCCGGATGGGGATGGAGAGGGGTGTTTTGCCGCTTTGCGTGCCGAAGCGGTCATCGTGCGTTATTTCCCCGGGGAGATCACCGGCAAATATTTGCGGATCACCATCGGTACTCCGGAAGAGAACAGTAAATTACTGCAAGTACTGAAAAAACGCTTCAAATGATGAAAAAATTTTTCGCCGCCTTTGTGTCAGTTTTGTGCATTTCCGCTTTCGCAGCCGGAGAACTCCGTCTTGCCGATGCCACCGGCGGCGCACAGCTGAATATGATGCAGGCGGCGATCGAATTATCCATGGAGCAAAAGCTCGATCTTTTTATGCGGCGGCTTTTGCCCACTGCGGCATTGCAGGAATTGGACAAAGGCAATATCGATGCCGTAATAATCGACCACCGTTTTGTCAAAAACCGTCCCTTTGTACCTCTGGCGGCAGAGGCTCTGGCACTTTATGCTGCGACCTCCAATCCGGCGGCGAATCTGACGACTTCCCAGGTACGGGAAATTCTTCTTGCCTATCGCCCGACCTGGAAAAAATACAACAATCTGCCGATGGATATTCAGCGGATCATGCTGAAGCCACTGACCGCATCCGGAACTCTGGTGCAGCGGATTTTCGGCAGCAGGATCTTTGACAGCGAGATTTTCAAAGTGGATTCCATCAGTTCAGGATTCACATTTTCCAATTCGGCATCGATATTTTTCGCTCCGTATTTTCCCCGTTATCCGCTTGAGATAAAATGCCTTTCCGTCGATGGTGTACCGCCGTCAGGTGCGGCGATAATCAAAGGGGATTATCCGTTGACTCTGCGTTATGTGATCGTTTTCAAAAATAAAAATGATGCATTGGATATGTTGATCAAAAAAGTTTCACAGGAAAAATACCGCAGTGAGATGAAAAATAACGGCTTTTTTGTCCTGCTGCCGGAAATTACTGCGGAGGATTGAAGATGAAAAAATCTAAAAAGATCCGTTTGCGGCGGATTGCCGCCAGAAGTGCCGCCAGACGGCAGGAGCGTGAAGAGTGTACTCTGAACGGTAAACTTGCAATGACAGCAAAGGGATTCGGCTTTTTCACCCCGGATGAAACAGACGGGAAAAGTGAAGATATTTTCATTCCGGCTAAATTCACCGGCAATGCCATCGACGGCGACCGGGTGAAAATAAAATTACTCCCGCCGAGAAAGGATCATCCGGAGGATATGGAACGCGGACCGGTGGGAAAAGTTCTGGAAATTCTGGAACGTTCCCGGGAAAGTTTCGTTGCTGAATTACTCCCCGGATCATTTGTTTCTCCGCTTAACAACCGGCTCCCGGAAGTCGTATCCATCCATGGGTCACGCAAGGGCGCAGAACGGGGGAGCTGGGTTCAGATCGAGTGTGAAAGCGGACGCAATGGTGAACTTACCGGCAGAATAACCAAAGTTTTCGGTAAAGTCGGCGACATCTCTGCTGATCTGGATGCCATCATGGCAGAATTCGATCTGCCGGGCAAATATACCGATGCGGAAGAAAGTGCCGCTTCAGCCATTATCCCCGCTGAAATCCCCCGCACCGATTGCAGGGAACTTTTTGTTCTGACCATCGACCCGTTTGATGCCAAAGATTTTGATGATGCTCTGTCGGTTACAGAAAACAGTGACGGCACTCATACCGTCGGGATCCATATTGCCGACGTGGCGGCATATATCCGCCCTAAAGACAACTTTGACAAAGCCGCCGCCATGCGTTCATTCAGCTGTTATCTGCCCGGGCGCACATTACCCATGCTTCCGGCTGCCCTTACCGCTAAAATCAGTATGCAGCAAGATCAGGATTCGCTTGCGCACAGTGTTTTTCTGACCATAGATAAAGATGGTAAAGTGCTTGCCGGTGAAAGAAAACACACCATCATCAAAGTCGCTCAACGTCTGGATTACGATGAGGTGCAGGAGTTTCTGGATCATGGAAAAACCAAAGATCACTGGCTGACGGAAACTGTTCCGGCATTGAATTTGCTGGCGGGAACTATCCGGCGGATGAGAAAATACCGGGAACAGACAGAAGAATTTATCGAATTGCCGCTCCCCGAAGTGCGGGTGGTATGCGATGAAAAAACCAATACCGTCATCGGTATCGAAAAACGTTTGCAAAGAGAATCCGAACAGCTCGTCGAAGAGTGCATGCTCGCCGCCAATCAGTTTGTCGGCAAAGAGATGCCGCAAAAATCAGTCGCCGGTATATACCGTATCCACCCCGAACCGGAAATGGAAAAAACACTGGAATTTTCCAATACCATGAGTGAAGCATTCAACCTGCCAGCCGGAGATATTGCCAATCGCCGTTACTGCCGGGAATTCATTGCATCGCTTCCGGATGATGAAGTCAAGCCGCTGATTTTGAGCATGCTGTTGCGCTCACTTTCCCGGGCATCGTACAGCGTAAAAGGCGAACTGCATTTCGCTCTGGGAAAAACATTTTATGCCCACTTCACCAGTCCGATACGCCGTTATACCGATTTGACTGTGCATCAGCAATTGTGGAACTTTGATCTGAATCAGCGCACCCGCAGTGCCGCCGCTCTGGAAAAAACCGCCGCTTATGCTTCAGAAACAGAGGAACAGATCGATGCCGCATGCTTCGCTGCCAATGACCGGCTGAAAATCCGTATCATAATGCAGGAACTGGAAAAAGAACCGGGGAAAAAATTCGATTGCCTGATCACCCGGGTTTTGAATTACGGCATCCAGGTCGAATTACCCGCATATGCTGTTACCGCTTATGTGGATGAAGATGATTTGAAAGTGCCGGTTGCTTCTTTGAAAATCGGTATGACAGTCAATCTGCGCGGCGACCGGCTTCAATTCAAGAGCTGACCGGCAAACCGGTTTATGCAAACTTGCACCGATGCCGGTCAATCACGGCGGATAAGTATCATCGTCTGATCGTCATTCTGTTCATATTCAAATTCATGCACCGATGCCATCACCTCGTCGATGATACCGGAAGGAGTATCCCGGTGTTCGCATGCGATATGGAATGCATTCATCAATCTGGAAGTTCCGAATTCTTCCCGGTCGTGGTTGAGTGCTTCGCTCAAACCGTCGGAAAAAAGCATGATACTTGTACCGTGATCGACCGCCAGACAGATGGTATCAAATTCCGCATCCTCATCCGGAAGCATTCCCAGAGCCGTACCGGTGGGTGACAGACGGCGCAAATGCCCGTGAATATGCATGATCATATCCGTATGACCGGCTCTGCCGAATTCAAGCAAGCCGCCCCGTTTGTCAATCAGACAGCATCCCATGGTAATAAAACGGTCAGCATCGGAATCCCGGTTCAAATTGGCATTTACATCCCGTAAAAATTTGGTCAATGTGGTAAATTCAGCCGCCATCGCCCGGGCAAAACTGCGGGTAACAGAAGCAAGAATACATGCCGGCATACCTTTACCACAGGCATCACCGACCATCACCAGCAAACGGTTGTCATCGATCCTGACCATATCAAAAAAGTCTCCGTTGACCTCTTTGGCACTGGTCGTGCGGGCGCAAACGGAAAAATCCCCCAGCGTCACCGAAGGCGGCGGCAGCAGGGAATTCTGGAACTGACGGACAAAAGCCAGCTCCTGATCGATCCTTTCCCGGCGGCTGATCTCTCCGTACACCTGAACCAGCTGCTGAACCATCAGAACCTGTGAGGCAAGAGATTTCAAACGGTTGAATTGAGCTCCGGAAAACGGTTTATCACTCAACATACGGTTTTCCACCGCACATATCACACCGTAAACGATCCCCTCTTTGATCATGGGAACAGCCATTACGCAATCGTGGATACCATACCGGGCAAGACGCTCATCTTCAGCCGGATCATTCACCATTTCGCCATGACGCGACTCGGCAACTTTACCGATAAATCCTTCACCGGGATTCACCGGTTCATTCCGCAAGGCATCCAGCAGTTTTTTACGGTGTATTTCACCGGATCCGGAAAGCAGCGGATAATCCCCGCATACGCCCATTACTGTAAGCTTGCCGTCTCCAAGAATATAGATCGCCACGGACCCCGCTTCGATTTGTTCACAAACATAACAGGCGGATGAATGCAGCGCACCATCCACCCCGTCATCACAATTTATCCCGGAGGAAAAGCGGGAAAGAAAGTTGGAAATCTCGGTGCGGCTCATCACCGCACCGGTCAGATCTGCACGCAACTCGTACGCTTTACGGTAAAAGGATAATGCCGTGATCGCAGCGATCACAAACAATACAGACATTATTACCAGCGCAGTTGTCATACATCATCCAGAAGTTACAATTCAGTCAGCAAGATATTCCTGCAGAGATTTCAGCACGGCATTTCCCTGACGCGCTTCACGGATACCGGTTTCAGTGGCACGGGCAGCCGCAATCGTGGTCATATAGGGGATCTTGTACTGGATCGCCAGCATACGGATACAGCTGTCATCGATCTTGCTCAATTTATCCATCGGCGTATTGATGATCAACGCCACTTCCCGGTTGCGGATCAAATCAGCAACATTGGGTCTGCCCTCATTGAGTTTGCAGACATCACCATGTTTGATACCGTGTTCATCAAGGAACTCACCGGTTCCCTCGGTAGCGATTAACTCAAAGCCCATTTCCGCAAGACCTTTGACGACCGGCAGTATCTCATCCCGGTCACGGCGGCGGACTGTAACCAGCACTTTTCCTTCCAGCGGCAGCTGCGAACCGGCAGCCTGCTGTGCTTTGTAATATGCCATACCGAAAGAGGGCGCCAAGCCCATGACCTCACCGGTCGCCCGCATTTCAGGACCGAGGATCGGGTCAACTTCGGGGAACATATTGAAGGGGAACACCGCCTCTTTCACACCGAAATATTTGGTCGGCGGATTGCGCAGAAGCGATTTGAATTCACTCAACTTGGCTCCGAGCATCAAATTGGTGGCGATACGGGCGATCGGAGCACCGGTAACTTTGGAAACGATCGGCACCGTACGGGATGCACGCGGGTTGGCTTCAATGATCCAAACCTTGTCTTCACAGACGGCGAACTGGACATTGAGAATACCAATCACCCGGAAATCACGGGCAATGGCTGCGGCTTTTTCCGCAATCACATCCAGATGTTTTTTCGCCAGCGTCACCGGCGGGATCGAACAGGCAGAGTCACCGGAGTGGATACCCGCCAGCTCAACGTGTTCCATAACTGCCGGAATATAAACCTCGTTACCATCGCAGATGGCATCAACTTCACACTCAATGGCAGGATCGAGGAAACGGTCGATCAGCATCGGATATTCAGGGCTGACCTGAATAGCTTCAACCGCATAACGTTCCAGAGTTTTTTCATCGTAAATGACCGCCATACCTCTGCCGCCGAGAACGAAAGAGGGGCGCACCATCACCGGATAACCGATCGTTCTGCCCAGTGCCACAGCTTCATCCAGAGAACGGGCGATACCGGATTCCGGCTGATTGACCTTGAGAGCGATCATTCTTTCACGGAAATATTCACGGTCTTCCGCCAGACGGATACCCTCGGGCTGGGTTCCGACGATACGGACACCGGCATCCTTAAGCTCCTGGGCGATATTCAACGGAGTCTGACCGCCGAACTGGACGATCACGCCATCGGGCTGCTCTTTTCTGTAAATGCTCAACACATCTTCGGTGGTAAGCGGTTCAAAATAGAGCTTGTCACTGGTATCATAGTCGGTGGAAACAGTTTCCGGGTTGCAGTTGACCAGCACTGATTCATAACCGGCATCACGCAACGCAAATGCCGCATGGACACAAGTATAGTCAAATTCGATCCCCTGACCGATACGGTTCGGACCGCCGCCGAGGATCATGATCTTTTTGCGGTTGGAAACCGGAACTTCATCGGCAGCACCGGAATAAGTGGAGTAGTAGTAATCCTCATTGCCCTCTGCTCCGGAAACCGGGACCCGGCAGTAGGTTGCCACACATCCCAGCGCAGTACGGCGTTCACGCACGACTTTTTCTGAAACGTTGAAAAACTTTGCAAGATATTTATCGGAGAAGGCAAATTTTTTCGCCTTGATCAGCAATTCATCGGGCAGAGCCATCCAGGTGTATTTATTCAGTTCAAGCTCAAAAAGGGCAAGTTCCTGAATCTCACCGAGAAAATATTTGGCAATGCTGGTCATCTTGAATGCTTCATCCACACTCAAACCTTTTTTGAATGCTTCATAAAGGTGGAAAAATCTCTCACTGGAAGGTGAAGATACCAGAGGACGCAGCTCATCCAGCGACAATGCTTCGATCTTGCGGATGCATCCCGGACCGCTTCTGCCGATCTCCAGAGAACGGATCGCTTTCTGGAAAGCTTCCTTGAAGTCTTTACCGATGCTCATCACCTCGCCGACCGCTTTCATCTGGGTGCCGAGCGCATCCTTTGCCTGCGGGAACTTCTCAAATGCCCAGCGGGCAAATTTAGCCACGACATAGTCGCCGGAGGGAGTGTACTTTTCCAGAGAACCGTCACGGTAGTAGGGCAACTCATCCAAAGTCACGCCGGTAGCAAGAATGGTGGAAACTTTGGCGATGGGGAAACCGGTGGCTTTGGAAGCAAGCGCACGGGTACGGCTGGTCCGGGGGTTGACCCCGATAACGATCACTCCGCCGTCTTTGCGGTTGCGGGCGAACTGGACATTGCAGCCGCCGGTAACACCGATGGCATCGATAATACGGTAGCTGTAATCCTGGAGTTCCTGCTGAACTTCCTTGGAAATCGTCAGCATCGGGGCAACGCAGAAACTGTCACCGGTATGCACACCGACCGGATCGACGTTTTCGATAAAACAGACGGTGATCTTCTGACCTTTGGCATCACGGACAACTTCCAGTTCCAGTTCTTCCCAGCCCAGCACGCACTCCTCGACCAGCACCTGACCGATCAAACTGGCGGAAAGACCGCGGGAAACAACTTCACGGAGTTCTTCAACATTGTAAACGATACCGCCGCCGGTACCGCCCATGGTGTACGCCGGACGCAGCACCACCGGATAACCGAGTTCAGAGGCGATCTTTTCAGCTTCTTCCACCGAGTAAGAGGGTTCGGATTTTGCCATCGGGATACCGAGGCGGTTCATGGTGTTTTTGAATTCGATACGGTCTTCACCACGTTTGATCGCTTCCAGATCGACACCGATAACTTCCACATTATATTTACTTAAAATCCCCGCATCATTAAGAGAGATGGCGAGGTTCAAAGCAGTCTGTCCGCCGAGGTTGGGCAGCAGGGCATCGGGATTTTCTTTGGCAATGATACGCTCCAGACTGTCCACGGTCAGCGGCTCGATGTAAGTATGATCCGCCATGCCGGGGTCGGTCATGATCGTTGCCGGGTTGGAGTTGGTAAGCACCACCTCGTAGCCGCGTTCACGCAGAGCTTTGCAAGCCTGCGTTCCGGAGTAGTCAAATTCACAAGCCTGTCCGATGATGATCGGACCGGATCCGATAATGAGAACTTTTTTAATATCTGTCCTCTGTGCCATAAAAAACCTCTTTTCCCGTATATATTTTCAAAGTTGCAACCCGATCAAAGGGCTGCCGCAAAAGACCGGAATGTAATATACACCCTTTTTTCACTTTAGTCAAGTGCTTCAGAGCATTCCTTTAGTGGAAAGTACGCCTTTTACTCTCTCGTCATAACTCAACGCCTGATCCATCGCTTTTGCCAACCCCTTGAAAATGGCTTCAAAAAGGTGGTGCGTTTCGCAGGAAACGATCATGCGGATGTGAAGATTCAAACCGCTTTTGACCGCAAACGCCTGGAAAAATTCATAAAAAAGCCGGGTATCCATACCGTTGATATACTGTGCCGGCGGCGTAACATCGTAGTAAAGACCGCCTCTACCGGAAAAATCCAGTGCGATCATCACCAGTGTTTCATCCATCGGCAGCAGAAAGTTGCCGTAGCGGCGGATCCCCGCCTTATCTCCGGCGGCTTTGGCAAAAAGTTCACCCAGTACGATCCCCAGATCTTCCATCGTGTGATGGCAATCGACTTCCAGATCGCCTTTTGCCGTAACATTAAGATCAAAAAATCCATGTCGGGCAAAAAGAGTGAGCATGTGATCCATAAAGGGAATTCCGGTGGAAACAACAGACTTGCCTTCTCCGTCAAGACAGACCGAGGCGGTGATTTGAGTTTCAGCGGTATTGCGGGTGATTTCAGCAGAACGGCTCATGGTCACTTCTCCAGTTTGAGTTGCAAAGCTATACAGGCATTCCGGAGCAAACCGGCAATGGTCATGGGACCGACACCGCCGGGCACCGGAGTAATGAAGGAAGCTTTTTCAGCTGCTTCATCATATTTTACATCGCCGACCAGACGGTTTTTGCCCAGTTTTTCGTCGAAAATACGGTTGATACCGACATCGATGACCACGGCTCCGTCTTTGATCATATCGCCCTTGACAAATTCCGGTTTGCCGATGGCGGCGACAAGAATATCTGCATCAAGAGTATAACGGCGGATATCAGGCGTACCGGAGTGAACCACCGTGACCGTGGCGTTAGCTCCGGCAGCTTTCTGCATCAGCAGTGCCGCCATGGGTTTGCCGACAATGTTGCTTCTGCCGATAACTACGGCATGTTTGCCTTTGGGATCGATACCGGAACGTTTGAGCAATTCCATCACACCCCAGGGCGTACAGGGATGGAATCCGGCTTTTTCGCCGATAAGCAGTCTGCCGACATTGCGCTCTGCAAAACAATCGACATCCTTATCCGGATCGATAGCGAGGATCACCGCAGCTTCATCGACCTGCGGCGGAGGCGGAGACTGGACGAGGATACCATCGATCGTTTCATCAGCATTGAGATCTGCAATGACCTTCAGCACATCTTCAGTGGTGCTGTCGGCAGACATGGCGATCATTCTGGATTCGATACCGGTTTCGCCGCAGGCACGGACTTTATTGCGGACATATACTGCACTGGCAGGATCATCACCGACCAGAACCACAGCAAGTCCGACCTTTCTGCCGGCTTTTACCGCCAATTCAGCGGCGATCTGAGCGGTTTCCTGATTGATCTGTTGGGCAATCGCTTTGCCATCGATGATTTTTGCGGACATGATATAGTTCCTCCTGAATTAATTTGTTCACATGTCATCAGGGAAATATAACACCACTTTATCAGGAAAACAACTCTTTTTCTGTAAATTTTTACCGTTTAGAGGTAATTTCAAAAGTAATTCAAAAAAAGATTGAAAAATCAGCGTTGATTGAGATTAAAGCGGTAGTTTTCGGTGGCTATTGAATAAATAACCACCGAAAACGCCCCGCTTAAAGAAAAGCAACGATGAATTTCAAGAATTTTTGAGGACTTTTGAAATTGCCTTTAGAGAACCAAAATTATTTGGAAAGCAAATATGCCGCACCGGAATTACCGGGCAGAGTCACATTCAAAGTTTTTCCGGAAACCGAAAAATCCCCCTTGCCCGCAAGCTTTTGCACCTTGAATCCGGGCGGCACCGGATATGACCATCTGCCGTCTTCTTTCAACTCGCAATTAAGCAGCACGATCACGATCCTGCCATCGGCAAGCTGACGGACTCTGAAAAAAACTTTTCCGGAAAGATCGACCTTTTCCTCCCCCTCTTCCAGAAGCAATGGAAATACGGCGTTGATATTCTTACCGGCATTTTTTACCGCATTCCAGATACGAGGAGTATCTTTCACTATATCGTAACGGGCTTTGGGCAGCCAGTAGACACAGATACCCCGGGATGGAGCGATCATGGCGGCAAAACTCAAAGCATCTATATCCTGCGGATTTGGAGTATGCTGCTCAAAGGAGTGAAGGTTCTTCTCTATTTTCAGATCGAAATACCCGAGGATCGTCCACAACGCCCGGGGATTGAAATCCGGATCACCGGAAAATTCCATACCGATACGGCGCATTTGTGCCATCAAATCGACTTTGGCGATCAAGTCCGCCCCCTTCGTCTCATACGCCTGACTCCACAATATATCTCCACTGCGGCTGTAAGATGGGATCCAGCTGGCATTGGCATAGATGATGGAAACCGGATGGAACGGATCGATCTCTTTGATCGTGCGGTACGCATCACGGGTACGGCTCAGAGGCACTCCCACATAATCCGGTTCATCGTACAAATACCAGGTCAGCAATCCGGGTTCTTTCATCAGAGCCGCCACATATTCGGCGATCAGATCCGTTCTGCCGTTATAGACCCATGAACGGCGGATCCCCAAAGCTGCTTTGATATGATTTTTATGGCAGAATTGCAAATACTCTCTGGCTTCGGAAATTTTCTGCTGCATAAATTCCCGACTCAATCTTGCCGGCAAATTTGCTTTTTTTATATTATAGTGGTGCGCTCCCTCAAAGAAGTAGGTGTGACTGATATTGAAGCCGGCTTCTTTCAATCCGGCACACTGCAATCGATCTTCACTCGGATCACGGTAGGTCATAAAGGGAAAAACAACCTTGCCATCTGCCAGCAAAACACCATCTGAACGCAAGGTATAACGCACCGGGATCACCGTTTTCACCGCCCTCAAATTTTTCTGCTCAATCACTTTGCCCTCTTTGAGGAAACGGATGGCAAAACAGCACAATCCATCCGGTACACCCGCAGGGACATCAAAACTCATCTTACCCGCAGCTCCTTTTCCGGAAGCGATCACCTGATCCTGATAAAGCACTGCCACTGAATCAAAGGAATCCGCTACATCCCATGAGAAACTCAAAACGGTTCCTGATTTTTCAAAATGCTTGGGTGTCAAATCACTTACATTGATAAAAGCAGCTTCTTTCACCGCATTTTCCGGCACGGTGAAATCGGCACTTCTTCTGCCGCCCCACAAAGCTCCTGCCGCACTTTGCGCCGTGACCGTCACTTTGTATTTACCCGGTTTCAAGGGAGTTTTTATCCGGTAACGATTTTCATCAGTTCCACCAGTTTCCATCATTTTACCGCCCCGGGAAATGGTAACTGAAAAATGCAAATCGTCCCGCACATTTACTCCCCGCAAACGCCAGCTTATTTCCGGGCGGTCAGTGGTGCTGACGGCAGATTTTTTACCGGGGAAAGTGAAATCAAATTGCGACACCGGCATCACCTGATCCAGCGGAGTAATCTTGAGATTACGGAATTGTGCCGCCGGATCATTGCTGACCAGAAACAAAGTACGACCGCCGGACAACGCCGGATTGATATAACGGATCACCGCATTATCCGGATAGTAAACTTCCATCATCTGCCCATTGACCATCACGGCGATATGCTGCCACTGGCTCCCCCATTTTTTGCCGGTTTGCAGATCGGAACGGATCAGCACCTTATCCTGCGGAAAACCGGTGATGCACAATTGCTTGCCTTTCGCCCGGTTCAAACCGGCTCCGAATCCGCCGAAGGGCATTTTGCCATTCAGCACCACATAGGCTTCCGGAGCAAATTCCCCACTCTTATTTGCCAGACTCAAGTCAAATTCCACCCAATATCTCCCATCGGCAACCAGCGGCTTATTATATTTGAGAATGGAATATTTTCCGCTGCCACCGGCACTTATGGCGGCGATCCCATCCCTGATCTGCCACTTGCCGGAAACCATGCTCCAATCATTGGCATTCGCCAGCAGTGACGGCGGAACCACATATTCATCCGAGGCGGTGATCTGCAAATTGTCGATTTTGCCGACAAATTGACGGATGGGCTTGTTATTTGCGATATAGCAGCCGATTTCAATCGGCAGATCATTGAAAAACAACCGGTCGGGAGCTTTGACCGTTTCCGTGACCCCATCCACCGTCAAACTCATCACTCCGGGAACGAATTCCGCCCGGATATGCTGGAATTTCCCCGTCTGCACCGGCAGGGAAACACTTTTGGAAGCAGAACTTCTGCCATTGGGATTGACCGTAAAAGAGAGCATTCCATCCTTTATTCCCAGATTGAATGAACGTTTGTTGCCGGATTCCCGGAAACTGGATACGATCGTACCTGTCCGGCTGTTTTCAACATAAACATCACATTCGATGATCAGGTGATTGCATTTGGCGGGAAGTTTTTTACCGATCGTGAAACAGCTTTTTCCGTTAAATAAAGCACTGCTGCCGGAAACTCCCGGAGCATACTCCACACTCCCGTCAGCCGGTTTGGTACGGTCAAAATCAAAAGTTGTCACCATCACTTCAGCCATCAGAGCCAATGGCAGCAGAGCCCAAGCTGTACAAAATTTTTTCATCGGATCGCTCTCCAGAAAGTATAATGAAGTTCAGAAGTGGTCGTTCCGTCAATTATTTCATCCTCACTTTTGCTGTCAACATTACCGGCGGCAAAAAGCAGATTGGCACGCTCCTGATGGATGAAACCCGGTCCCTGGGAAGTTCCATTCTCGGCATTGAGTTTACCATTGACGATTACATACTGAGCTTTAAGATCACCGTAAGTATCCCCGATAAGAATACAGCTCGACGGATTGCTGAAACTTCCCAAACGCTTGCTCTGACAATATTTATGCCCGCTGTGATACGCTTTGGTCAAACCCGGGCCGTAAGCATCGGTGGAATTCCAGCCGTAACTGCTCTGGGTGCTTTCATGGAATCTGAAATCCGGATCTGACGGACAACGGAAAACACTGCCATCCCGCAATTCTGCCGTGGAAGCACTCTCTTTATCCAACTGCGGCGCAATGTATGGAAAAATATCAGAATACCAGCGGCGGGAAACCGTTATTCCGGCATCCTTACCGGCGGCAGCATACTTGTTGTAAGCAGAATCAGAGTCATCGTAAGTCGCCCGACTGGAAGGCACAAAATCATCATTAGCATCAGCATAAAATGCCACTGCCGCCCCCTGCTGCTTCAAGTTATTTATGCAGCTGGCACTTCTGCCCCGCTCTCTTGCGGAATTCAATGCAGGCAGCAGAATTGCCGCCAGAATAGCGATTATAGCAATTACGACGAGCAGTTCTATCAAGGTAAATGAGTGTGCGGGGGACAAGGAAAACTTTTTTTCACGGGAAAAAAAGTTTTCCCTTTCCCCCGCGCCCCCTTTCTCTTTCAAAAAAAGCGGTATTCTTTGTTTAGTTTCAATCGCACTTTTTTGTGCAAAAAAATGCCATGATGAGATAACAGTGCTTACCAACAATTCTATCAAAGTAAAACATCTTTTAGCGATCATTGTTCTTTCCTCCTTTTTTGAGATTGATGATGCTTGCCGGAGATAACTGTTTTTTACTGTGCCAAATCAAAAGAATAAACTCCGCATTCAGAGTTCCCCCATGATTTTTTTATCGTTAATTTTACTGAAACAGCCTTTATATCAAGGTGATCCAATGTGACCAGCCGTTTGAAATTATCCTTTATCACCGCAATTTTGCGCCACTTGCCGCCGGGAACTGATTGGTAACTCAATTCAAAATTCCGCAACAGCTGATCCGGCAGTTTCAGTATCGGCTGATTGACCGTTCTCAAAGCGACGATATTCTTTTCCGGACGGTTCAAGTCGCTGTCCAGCACCAGCCGGATGCGGCTGATCTTCTGCGGTGAAGCAAAATCGTACCGGGCAAAGTCACCGGCTTTGCAGCTCCAGCGGTGGGAAGCGTTTTCATCATCCCGGTCAAATCCATCCCGCAGAACTTCGGCATTTGCGCCATTGGAAACGCTCAATTTGGCTTCGGCGGATAACTTGGGGATAGTTCTGCAAAAGCCGGGCAGGAAACAATCGTTTTCCATCAAACGCTGTTGAAGTTCAGTAATGAATTTTTTACCGACCTCCCGTGGGGAAATCCGGTTTTCCACCGCAATTGCCGCCGCCGTACCGCACGCCTGCCCCAAAATGGCACAAGTCCCCATCACCCTTGTGGAACTTAACGCAGTGTGGCTCACGCTGATATTGCGCCCGGCAAAGAAAAGATTGGGGATGTTGCGTGAATAGATCGAGCGGTAGGGTATTCCGAAATACCCCTTTACCTCAATAAAACCGGTAGGTTTCCCCGGATAGTAAAAACCTGCCGGGTGATGATCATCCAACGTCCAGCCGCCATAGGCGATCAAGTCATCGAATTTGCCGTGGGATTCCACATCACACTGATTCATTATGTAATCCCCGACATAGCGGCGGCTTTCCCTTTTGCCGGGAAGAAATCCCAGCCAATCCAGTTCCCAATAGGCATTATGCTCTTTTTCCGGAGCATAATTTTTCAGGTAATCCCAAATTCCCAGAGCCAGTTCCAGCAATTCATGGCGGTTTTCTTCGGTATCAGCGATAGTATCGCCCAGCCCCCCGGTTTCCATCCACCAGAAGTTTTCCAAACCTTTCAACAGCAATCCCCGATACGGGGGCAAATCTTCCTTACAGCGGAATTTTTTCGCCCACGGCGGCGGAGTAAAGGAGCTCTTTTTGCGTGATTGTCTTGCCTGAAAAAGACAACTGCTGCCCATGGTAAAATTATCCGCCTGATCTTGAGCCAGCGACTCACCAAATTCACTTTTGGCTTCCCTGCCATGACGGAATTCGGCATTGACCAGCGGAGCAAGCACACTGTCACCGGAGCAATCGGCAAAATAATCTGCCTTCACCCTGATAAAAGTCTGGGTAGTAGTCTGATAACCGCTTACTGAAGTGATACTTCCATCCTTTGCGGTAACGGCACTCTGACAGCTGCAATTCAAAAGCAAGGTGATATTTTTCTCATACTCCAAAGCACCGTAAAGCACGCTGTCCCAAAGTCCGGGAACGGCACCGGGGTTGCGGTACAAATTTTCCAATAACAATTCTTCAATGATTCCGGTTTCCCGCAAGTTTCTGCCTCTGGCTCCGCAGACCCACATCCTTATTTCACTGGAAGCGTTGCCGCCGGGAACCGGACGATCGTGCATAACGACGGTTTTTACGCCGCTTCTGGCGGCGGAAATCGCCGCACACATCCCGGCAAGGCCGGCTCCGATTACACAAAATTCAGCTTGGATATTTCGTTTTTTTGCCATTTTTTCAATCCTTCTTTTCAGCAAAACGCAACTTCATCGGTATTTTTACTCTGATCGGAGTTTCCGCAGGATGCAGATTCACCTGTTTACTGTTGAATTTCTGACGATCAATTCCGGCTGGATTATCGGCTGATCAATGCACTCTTTCTTCAAAAGGGCTGCCACCGCCTGCCCGGCAATCGCTTCAAGATTATAATTTATCGTTGTCAATGCAGGTGCCGTAAATCTGGCAAACGGTTCATCGTCACTGCCGATAATTGCCACATCTTCCGGCACCCGGATGCCTTTATCCTGCAATGCAGTGATCAGTGCCAGCGCATCAAAATCGTTACGGGCGATCACCCCATCAACCTTTTCTTCCGCTATCCGGCGGCAAATATCCTCTGTTTCCGCCGCAGTGGGAATCGTTGAACTGCTCTTTGCCAATTGACAGATAATACCAACAGCACCGGCAGCAGCCTGAAATCCCTCGCTCCTCATCAAATATCCCCATGAACCGGTTTTCTGAATGACCAGCATCAATTTCTTTCTTCCGTTATCAAACAGGTGCGCCACCGCCTTCCGGATACCCGATGCCACATCCAACCGGATCAGCGGATGTCCATGAACTTCCGGTCCACGGACAAATACAATATCTGAAGCTGCAGAAAAAAGTTCCGTGATCTTTTCATTCTGCCCGGGATAATCGTGCGAAAGGCAGATCACTCCATCCACCCCGTACTGGCGCAACGTATTGTAGTTTTCAAAAAGATTTTCCGCACTGTCATGGGATTCTGCAACCAATGTCCGGAATTTATGCTGCGACAATTCGTGTTCCACCCCCCGGAGCAGCCGGACAGATACGTTGGGAGCGCAGGAATCCAGCAATACCCCCACAGAACCGGATGATTTACCATTCAATATCCGGGCGGAAACATTTGGAACATAGTTCATTTCCCGGGCAATAATCTGAATTTTTTCAGCCGTTTCAGGAGCTACCCTGATCGTCCCCCCATTCCGGGAACTCAACACAGCGGAAACCACCGCTCTGGACACATTGGCGGCTTTTGCAATATCAATCAATCGAACCATTTTCACCTCAATATAAAAAATATGATTACCCGATTAATCACGTTGTTATAACAAGATACTTCAGCTTTTCCTTTTTGTCAAGAGGAAAGAGATGTTTTTTTAAAAATTTTTACCCCGTTCCAGCTTGCCGGACAGAAATTATTTGCATATTTCAGCCCCTTTTAAGGATAAGACTCCTTGAAAAATCGTACTTGTGGTATTATTCTATATAGATGTCATAATTATTGTATAAAAGGAGTAATTTTACCTGTTATGGAAACTTTTCTGGAATATTTGAGTGTCGCCGGAGCGGTGCTGTTTGTTTTTGTTGCTTTGGGCTTTTGTATTTTCTCCCACGAACTGGGTCATTTCCTCGCCGGAAAACTGATGGGGTTGCACATCGATGCCTTTTCCATCGGGTTCCGCCCGATATGGCGCAAAAAATACAAAGGAGTGGAATACCGTATCGGCTGGGTTCCGCTGGGCGGATATGTGGAACTGCCGCAGATCGACGCCTCGGATGATGTTCCCAAAAGCGCAGACGGCACTGAATTGCCTCCCGCTTCGCCGAAAGCACGGATCGTTACAGCGGTGGCCGGTCCGTTATTCAACATCATTTCCGGTCTGCTGATCGGTTGCATCGTCTGGGCAGTCGGAGTGCCGCAGGCTTCTCCCCGGATGCGGGAGATCGAAGTTTTGAGTGTACCGGAAAACTCCCCGGAATATGCCGCCGGACTGCGCAAAGGGGATGTTATCGTCAAACTCAACGGCGAAGAATTCCATGACACATGGGAAAAATTCGTCGAAAAAATTCTTTTCACCATCGATGATGTCACTCTGGAAGTACGACGGGATGGTAAATTGATCACCATCACCTACACCCCCGCAGAAAATCCCGATGCTCCGGGCAATGCCGGTGCTGAAAAACTGGCTTATCCATTCTTCAAACCGTTGATGCCGATCAAACTCTATCCCAAAAAAGGCGGTGCCGCCGGTAAAGCCGGTTTTCAGGATGGGGATATTGTCACTGCGATCGATGGCGAACCGGTCGCCGGACTGGATGATTTCAGAGATGCACTGAATTTCTCAAACGGCAAAACTCTGAATGTGGAGATCCGCCGTAATAATGAAGAGAAAATTTTACAGCTTACTCCCGAAGCAGTGAAAGGTTCGGAGGAACTCTACCTTACCGGAATCACCATGGAGGATAAGGGCGATGGAAAGATCGCCATCGCCTCGGTAATGGCAGGCGGTGCCGCCGGTAAAGCCGGTGTAAAAAAAGGCGACATTCTGCTCAAAGTGGATGAGTTGGAAATAAAATCCGCCAAGGATATGCAAAATTACATCAAAGAGAAAAAAGATGCCCCGGTTCAACTGCTCGTTCAGCGTGACGGTGAAGAGATGCTTTTCACCCTTGCCGCCCGCCGCTATGCTGCCTATGATGCCGGAGTGTCTTATGCCGCCTACAACCACCCCAATCCGGTGGAATTGCTCTGGAACACTCTGGAAATGAGCTGGAAAAGCCTGCGGGGCATCGCCACGACCATCGGCAACAAACTGCATCTGACCGAAAGCCGCAGTTCGTTGAAACCCAGCCACATGTCCAGCACTCTGGGCATCGGCATGGTGCTTTACAACTCCATACGTACCAGTCCGGCTTACGGGATCTACCTGATCGCCGTGATCTCATTTGCGCTGGCGATATTCAATCTGCTGCCTTTGCCGGTACTTGACGGCGGTCACATCTTTTTCGGTCTGCTGGAATGGGCGACCGGCAAAAAAGTGCCCTCAAAAGTAATGAAAATAATCTCCTATATCTTTGTCGGTCTGCTGATCATGCTGACAGTGGTGATCACCTATTTTGACGGCAGACGGCTGGTACGTCAGATCAATAATTCAACAGAAAAAACTCAACAGCAGGTGAATAAATAATGCGCCGTTCAACCAGAAATTTTTTCATCGGCAATACCGGTATCGGTTCAGAGCATCCGGTAACGATCCAATCGATGTGCAACACCCGTACCGCAGATATTGATGCAACACTGGCACAGGTAAACCGGCTGTACGATGCCGGATGTGACATCATCCGGATGTCGGCGGATTCTCCGGAAGATACCGCTGCATTGAAAACGATTTGTGCCGCCTCCCCCATCCCGGTGATCGCAGATATTCAGTTTTCCGGAGAATCAGCCATCGGAGCTATCGAAAACGGTTGTGCCGGAGTGCGGGTGAATCCCGGAATCATCCATGATGAAAAACTGCTTGAACGCATCGCCCGGTGTGCCATCGATCACGACACAGTCATCCGGGTGGGAGCCAATGCCGGAAGTTTGAAACTCCACAAAATCGATGAACTCTGTGCCTCCGGATCATCCCGGGAAGATGCTCTGGCACAACTGCTTTGCGAAGCGGTCATCGAACAGTGTTGTCTGCTGGAAAAATTCGGCGTTACCAAAATCAAAGCCGCGGTAAAAAGTTCTGATATTGCCGTTACACTGAAAGCTTACCGCCGTTTTGCCGCCATGTGCGATCTGCCGCTGCATCTCGGATTGACAGAAGCCGGTACTCCGGCAAAGGGAGAATTACGTTCAGCAATCGCCATGGGAGCATTGCTGCTTGACGGCATCGGCGATACGATCAGGGTAAGTTTGACTGCCGAGCCGGAAAAAGAGATCGCCGCCGCGCTGCGGATCCTCGATGCCTGCGGTCTGCGGAAAAATGCCGTGGAAATCATCTCCTGTCCGACTTGCGGCAGAACAGAAATAGATTTGATCGGTCTGGCGGAAAAAGTGGAAAAACTGGTCGCCGGTCTGCAAAAGCAGAATCTCCCGCTGCGCTGGAAAAAAATTGCAGTCATGGGATGTCCAGTCAACGGTCCGGGCGAAGCCCGCAACGCCGACATCGGCATTGCCGGAAGCCGCAACGGACAATTGATCATCTTTCAAAACGGGATCGTTACCGGAGCATATCCTGAAGCGGAAGCTTTTTCCGTCTTCTCTGAAATGCTGACCGGCAAATAAAATATCAATACTCATATACTATACGGAGTTTTTTTATGGTCAAGTGCGGTATTATCGGCTGCGGAGTAATCGCGCCGACTCATCTGGCAGGATACAAACAGATCCCCGGTGCCCAGGTGGCGGCATTCTGCGATCTGGTGGAGGAAAAAGCCGGAAAACTGGCAGAAGAATTTCCCGGTGCAGCAGTTTACACCGATTATAAAGAGATGCTGGCAAATAAAGATATTGATGCTGTAAGTATCTGTACCGATCATGCCAGCCATGCGGAAATAGTCTGCGAAGCATTGAAAGCCGGGAAACATCTGATTTGTGAAAAAGTCCCTGCCCGTACCGGAGAGGATGCACAACGGATGTATCAGGCGGAAAAGGAGAATCCGCATATTGCCGCTTCCGGAATTTTCCAGCACCGTTTCAATCCGGTCAATATCGCTTTGCGGGAAATAATCCGCAGCGGCAAACTCGGCAAATTGCTCACGGTCAATTTGAATTTTGCCTGTCTGCGCACCGGTGAATACTATTCAAAAGACGCATGGCGGGGAACGGTTGACGGTGAAGGCGGCGGCGTACTGATCAATCAGGCAATACACTTTCTTGATCAGTTGCGCTTCCTTTTCGGCAATGTCCGGCAGGTATCGGCACTCTCTGCCAATCTCACCCATCAGGGAGTTATTGAAGTGGAAGATACTGTTGCATTCACCGCTCAATTTGACAGCGGACTTTTTGTCACGGTCAATGCCACCAACTCCGCCAGTGCCCTGTGGCGCAGTGCCTTGACCATCTGCGGAACAGAAGTTCAGCTGGAATTTATCGATGAAAAACTTTCCCATCTTTCCGGTAATGATGCAGAAAATGTCAACAGCATCCGTATGACATTGGAAAACGCGGGCAATGAGGAGAAAGTCCACGGCAAAAGTTACTACGGAACCGGACACACTGCCCAGCTGGCAGATTTCATCAGTGCCATTGAAGAAAAACGCGCGCCGGAAGTTTCTCTGGCAGATGCTCTGGATTCTGCCGCATTGGTTCATGCGGTTTATGAATCATGCGCCAGTGGCAAATGGTGCAAAGTTCCGCAATTCACCAGATAACAACAGCCGGCATACTGCCGGATAAACATTCCGATGGGATTTCCGGCAGCTGACATCCAGTCAATTTATGATTCTGATCTTCCGGATTGATATTGATCTCTTTTTGCTCCAACTGACGACTGAACACATTAACGATCTGCCAATCACTCTGCAACGGATGAGTTATCCATTTGCTCTTCATCCCTGAAAACTCCTTTTTGTTTCCCGGAATATCAGCTGCGACAGAAATATGTCATACCCCTTTGCGGTCTCCCCAGATCAATTTATGCATCTGCAGCTGCATTCTCACCGGACGCTGACAGCCGATCACCCATTGAGCAAGTTCTTCAAAATCCACCCGTCCCCAAACCGGAGAAAAGATCAGATTCGGCGTCTTTTCCGCAAGTTTATAACGGTCGATAACCGCTACTGACCAGTCAAAATCTTCACGGCTGGAAACGACAAATTTCACTTCATCATGTCCGGTAAGCAATGCATAATTATCAAAATGATTCTTCTTTGCCATACCGGAACCGGGGGTTTTACAATCCACGATCTTGCGAACCTGTTCCGGAACATTTTCAATGCTCACAGAACCATTGGTTTCCAGAAGAACTTCCATACCGGCATCAAGCAATGCCTGCAACAGTGCAGGAGTTTCAGCATGAATAAGCGGCTCCCCCCCCGTGACTTCCACCAGAAAGCAACCACTTGCCGCTGCCTGTGCCGTCAATTCAGCAATTGAACGCATTTGCCCGCCATCCCATGCATAATCCGTGTCACAGTAATTACAGCGCAGATTGCATCCGGCAAGGCGGATGAAGAAACAACGTCTTCCTGCATGGGTGGATTCCCCCTGAATACTGGCAAATGTTTCAATCACCGGCAGCATAATATCACTCGCTGTAAGTCAATCTGGAAGAAGCTGATTCACCGATCCGCACCCGGGCAACTTTCACATTTCCGTCATTGAGCAATTCACTCATCTTGCGGTAGATCGTCCGGGCAAGGACTTCACTGGTCGGATTGATCGCCTGAAAATCGGGCAACTCGGAAAGATTATGATGATCATAAGGAGCAATCACCTCATCCAGAGCAGCTTTGAGTTTTTTGAAATCCAATGCGATCCCTACTTCGTTGAGCGTATCAGCCTGTACGGTCACGGTTACTTCATAGTTATGCCCATGCAGATTGCGGCAGTCGCCATCGTAGCCTTTAAGCTGATGAGCAGCGGAAAAACTCCGGTCTATTTCGATTTCAAACATATTGGTGAACCTCCTGATATTCTGAAAAAAGAAAGGGAACTTTTCAATCAAAAAGTTCCCTTTCCATAGTTTTGCTGTTCAACGCAATTTCTGCGTCAATACACCATTACTTGTTGGCGCACTCAAACTTCTTCATGAAGTCGATCAAAGCCTGAACACCCTCAACCGGCATGGCGTTGTAGATGCTGGCACGGCAGCCGCCGACCAGACGGTGACCTTTGAGCTGGGTCAGACCGCAGGCAGTGGCTTCAGAGACAAATTTGGCATCCAATTCATCGCTGGGGGTACGGAAAACAACGTTCATTCTGGAACGGTCGCCTTTTGCCACCGGGCTGGAGTAGAAGCTGCTCTCATCCAGGAAGTTGTAAAGCATTGCGGCTTTTTCATTGTTATGTTTTTCCATCGCAGCGATACCACCGTTTTCCTTGAGCCAGTCGGTGATCAGAGCGAGGATGTAGATCGCAAAGGTCGGCGGAGTATTGAACATGCTGCCTTCGTTGATGTAGGTGGAGTAACGGAGCATGGTGGGAACTTTGCTGTCATCGGTACGTTCAGCAAGATCTTTGCGGATGATGACCAGCGCAACACCGGCAGGACCGATATTTTTCTGGGCACCGGCATAGACCATACCGAAGTTGTTGATGTCAAACATGCGGGACATGATGTCACTGGACATATCAGCGATCAGCGGCACACCGGCAGGAGCGGTGGGCAGATTGATGTACTGGGTACCGGCAATGGTGTTGTTGCTGGTGATGTGCATATAAGCGGCACCGGGAGTCATCTTCCATTCAGCAGCAGCGGGAATGTGATCGTATTTATCATCTCTGGAGGAAGCAACGATGTTGACATTACCGAACATTTTTGCCTCTTTGGCAGCTTTGTTGCTCCAGACACCGGTATCGACATAATCAGCAGTACCGCCGTTGAGCAAATTCATGGCAAGCATGGCGAACTGCATGCTGGCACCACCCTGAATAAAGCAGACCGCATAGTCGTCGGAAACATTGAGCAATTCACGGACATTGGCTTCAGCACGGTCGATCACCGGCTGGAAGAATTTGCCGCGGTGGGAAAGTTCAAGAATACCACTGCCACTGCCTTGAAAATCAATAAATTCAGCTTGTGCTTTACGCATGACGGCTTCCGGAAGCATTGCCGGACCAGCGGAGAAGTTGTAAATTTTCATCTTTTTTCCCTCTGACTTGCACCGGAAATATTTTCCGGCACTTTTGTTTGGTGTTTATTCATATAATATACACCAAAAATCTTAATTTACAAGAAAAAAACGACGTTTTTTATAACTATACCCCGTCCGGGCAAAGTAATTCAGGAAAATCGCCATGCATGCAAATAACTTTACCGACCGCTGCCGGTCATTTTCATGCCCGAATCAATACCTCGGAAAAAGAGAGAAAAAATCACATCTCATTTTCCGCCGGAAACCACTCTGTTTTATTTTTCAAAATAAAGTAAAGCGGATGACCCGACCAGACATGGCAATCGGAACGGGTCTCACTGCCGAAGTTTTCCGGAGTGGTATCCAATCCCTGATCTTCAAATTCCAGAAACTTCTGCACCCGGCGGTCGAAAAGAGTTTTCTGCTTATGCTTGCACATCGCCTGCAAATAATAGAAGGAAAAGTAGGCACTGCTTTTTTCGACGAAGTAGAAGTTTTGCATGGCATCCACGATCCGGCGGGCTTTTTCCGGCGGCAGAGTGTCGCACAGCAATGCCAGTACCTGGGTGTGCTCATTGAAATCGTAATGAGTATTCCAATCGGTGAAAAGTCCTGCCTTGTCATCCCAATTTTCCCGGCAGAGTTTTTCACTGACTTTCCCGGCTTGGTCAAGATAGTGCGCCGCAGAATCGGTATTGCCGCAGAAATTTTCCAGAAAACTCTGATTTTCCAACGCCTGACACCAAAGCCAATTTATAGCGCAATCGCCATTCGGCACGCCGTTATTCCAGGTCGGCACCCAATCGAGAAACAGCCAGCCGTTTTCCGGCGGGAAAGCTTCCATGATCCGCCTTGCGGCCGGGAGCAATTCTCTGACCAGAGCAATATTGCTGCTGACTTCAGCATAATCCCGGAGCATCAACACCCAGATCAGGGCAAATGACGGGATCATCTGTTCATGTTTTGCCGGGGTATGTGAATAGATCATGCCGTTGCTCTGCAAACTCATGGCAAAAAACTTCAAAGCTTTTTCCACCAAACGTTTATCATCAGTCAATACATAGGTAAGCAAAGCCGTTATACGGGAATCTCCGACATACATGAGCTGTTCAAAAAACGGACAATCCATGAATGTTTCCCAGGTGCAGCACTCGATCGTCCGCAGAACCATTCCGGCAAAACGATCGAATTTTTCCGAACCTGTCGGCGGCAATTCTTTGAATTTCCACGGATAACCGGTGCGGTAAAACTCCATTTTGCTGATTTTGACATCTCCGGTAACGGTGATCTCCAGATATCTGCCGGCCCGGAAGTGGAAATCCTGCCAATCCAGACAGCCATTGACTTCAAAAACATCCCGGTTGCCGACAAAAAATTTACCATCACGATTGCCTTTGTCGCCGACGAAAACAAACGGGTTGTATTCTTCATTGACGTAAGGGGTTTCCGACCAGCGCATCTGCACTTCCCCGTGTCCCTCAAACCGGTAACTGCCATACGCACATATATAGTGATCAAAGCTCACTAAACCGCCGGCATAATGCCACGCATCACATTTTTCGAACCGCATTTCCGGCAACATCCGGTCATGCAGGATCCGGTCATCGGCAAAAAATTCCACCTTTTGCCACGGGGCATCGCCGCCGCCGTCAAGCACGCCGCTAAACTCTTTTCCGACATGGACTCTGGGATAAACTCCCCAATCCGGGAACGGTTCGGAAAAAGTGATATTTTCCATGACTTTACACTGCCAGTCATTGAATAATCCGGCGGAATCCTGCCAGAAAAAACCGTGCCTGACCGACTCCTGGGCGTAAGCAGTCAACTTGATACCGAAAGCAAACACTTCCGCCGTCAAGTGGTGTTTACCGGCGGCAAGATGCAATTTGCCGGAAATTTTGAACCAATATTGCGCACTGCCTCTTTCCGGACCGCGACTGATACATTCGCCATCCAGATATATCCGGCAGAATTCATCCGCCGAAGCATCGTAACTTATTTCCCGAGGACGATCGATCACGATTTCACTGCGGAAAAGGGCGATCCCGCATTCCGGCTGTCCTGCCGGTAAATCCATCCACAACATATCTGACTCTGCTCTTTCAACTTATTTCAATACGAAATCATCGGTTATATCACTGGAAGTCGTGATCGTTTCCACATGACCGTCTTTAATGATCACGTTACTGTTTGCATTGTGCCGCTGAAAATTGAGCCCGTTGTAGTCGTGAGAACTCAAATTGTTGTTCAAATTTTTACGCCAGTAACTTCTGGATAACGCCGTGGTCGTCGGAGCCAACGCCGTAAACTTGCTGCCGGTAGTAACTTCGGCAACATAATAACACTCCGCCATGATCACCGAACCATCAAGAATATTGTTGTATTTTTTGGTATTCGGCATACTGGGGTCATCCGTATTCACACTGCCCCAGCCGCCACTGATTCCGCTTTCTGCATCGGCGGCTTCACAAATGGTCGGCCGGTAGGTTATCGTCATCACGATCGGATTGGTCGATGTCGGAGAAAGCTGTTGCGCTCTGTACGTCAACCCCTGCCCCGGACAGACAAAAATCGGATCTGTCGGCATCCGGTAGGCACTGTCATAAGGCTTGTTGCTCAAAACCCGGTCTGCCGCAGTAAGATTGGGCAGATTATTGCCCAAACCGAGAGTTTCACTGATCAAAGTACCCCATACCCAGCGTTTGTAAGGCAGTGGCATATAATCGTCATTGCCATCAGTATACATGAAAATACCATTGGCATTCTGTTTGAGATTGTTGATGCAACTTGCCTTTATTCCCGACTGCCGGGCGGAATTCAATGCCGGAAGCAGTATCGCCGCCAAGATAGCGATTATCGCTATTACCACAAGAAGTTCGATCAGAGTAAAGCAGGACTGCTTTACTCTCCGTATGGAGAGTTGATAATTTTGTTTTTGCATAACACACGCCTCCTTATTGATTTGGTTGATTGCAGGAATCTAAAATATTTTTGAGATAACTGACTGCCCGTTTGATATCTTCAGCTTGTTGAGGACCGCTGATTTCCCTTTCAATAATCATTTCACCGGAAAAATTCAATTCTTTCAGCTTGCGGATGATCTCCGGGAAGTTAGCCTTGCCCTCACCTACCGGCACCTCTTTGCCAAGAAAATTGCCATTCACCGGGAAAATGCCGTCTTTAACATGCAAGTTACGGACATAAGGACCGAATACATCCAGAGCATCGACCGGATTGCCTCTGCCGTACAATATGAGATTGGCGGTGTCCAGATTTATTCCCAGATTGGGTAAATGCAGATCTTCAATTGTCCGGAGCAAAGTCGCCGGAGTCTCCTGACCGGTTTCAAACCAGAATCCCAAGCCGAGATCACGGCAGTAAGCAGCAACTTCCCAAATGGCAGAAAGTGTTTCACCGTACAGCGGATCGACCGGACTTTCCGGAATAAATCCGCAATGAGTAATTATTGCCGGAGCCCCGATCATAGCGGCAAATTCCGCACCTTTTTTCAATTCAGCGACCCGGCGGGAACGCTGATCCCGGGGAACCAGACCGCAAGTGCCTGGGCCGCAACGGAAGTTCCAGACGATCCTGCCGGTATATCCCGCCCAGAATGCAGCAAGACGGATGCCGGAATCTTTCAAATCCTGTTTCACCTGCTCTGCCATTTCTTCAGTAAGCTGCGACATATCCCAGTTTTGCATCTGCACAGTTTTAAGACCATATTCAGCGGCAGGGAGGAAAACATTTTTCCCACGCTTCATCATCGTCAACACACCGATATCCGGCGAAAAACTTCTATTATCACTCATTACATACACCTCACCAGTTGCGTAAATTATCTGATACTTGTTTCAATGCTTCTTTGACCGGCAGTTTGCCTGAAAAATCCGCAGTTTCCAAATTTACGAAACTTTCCCGGTCAAGAGCAGAAAGGACATCCCACGAACCTCTGACATCCAAATTACCGGTGCCAATCATAGCATTTGCAAAATATTTACCGCACCGTTTCAACGTTGAACCGGGTCTTTGCTCTGATGATATCAACCAGTCTTTCAGATGGATATGAACAATTTTACCGGATAATTTCCTGATACTTTCCGGAGCTTCCCCGGCAGTAGCCATATTACCGTAATCCAGTGTCAAACGCAGCTGCGGAACAGCATCAAGAATTTCCAGAAGCTCTCCGGAAGTTGTCACCGGACTTTTCAACAATCCGGTGGGTTCCAGCGTCAGACGTACCCCGGCTGATAATGCTTCCGGAGCCGCCCAGGTGTAGAACTCTTTCCAACATTCCCGGTCGTCAGCAAGAGACTTCTGATTTTCCGGGGCGAAAGGCGGGATCATCATTACCGGAGCTGACATCGCAACCGCTTTGTCAAGCTCAACAAGGAATTTGTCACGCCACGCCTCATCACCATTTATAAAAGCTGAAAACAACGGAGTATATGCCGCAATTTTCAATCCGGCATCAACAGTCAGCTGCCGCAGAAATAATGGGTCTATATCTCCGGTTGACGGGAATATCCAATCCACCGCCTCCATACCGCAATATACTGCAGTGTCAACGACTTCCCGCGGATTGTCAAATCCAAGTACACTGGACATCATACACAATTTCATCTGTTTTCCCCTCCGGAGATCAACTGTTTTATCCGGTTGCAGCAGGCAACCGTTTTTGCAGCATCAGCTCCGCTGCAAATTACTTCAGACTTTCCTTCTACTGCATTGACAAAATAACGCATTTCGGAAAAATAAGGATCTTTCTGTTCCAATTCGACCTGCTTTACCCTGCCCTGCAAATCATATTCACAGCAATTCCCGGCATGATCTCCGGTCAATGTGCCTTTTTCAAAAAATGCCCGGTAACCGGAGAAAAACGGGAAACTGGATGGCGTAACAAATCCCCCCTCTACCGACACCCGGCATCCGGGATAATGTAATACAGCAGAGGTATAATTGCCGTTAAATTCCCGGCACAAAAGAGGATCAACGGTAATATTTTCCGGTTCACCAAGAATAAAACGGGCAAAATCAATGTCATGGGAAGTCAGGTCGAAAAGAGCCCCGCCGACAGCTTTTACCGTCGCCGGATCACTCCAATTGCCCCATGCCGGTACACCGGTGATCCGCCGCAGCTGGAGAAATTTCAATTTCCCCAATCTGCCGCCGGCAACAGTTTCCTGCAAATAAGCATATTCAGGAATCAACCGGACAACATAGCCAACTGCAATCAAACGATCAGCAGATTCTGCACACTCAAGCATGGAACTGCACTCTTTGCCGGTCAATGCAAAAGGTTTCTCCACAAAGACATGGACTCCATGTTTCAAAGCGGCAAGAGTTCCGGAACAATGGAGGAATGTAGGCAGGCAAATCACCGCCGCATCAGGAGATGTTTCTTTCAATGCGGTTTCCAGGTCAGTATAGTGAGGAATTTTACAAACATCATTTTCGCAGATGGAGACGGTTTGCAGATTTCCTTTTACCGTTTGCAAACGCTCCACCGGACTTACCGGATCGACGATAGCAACGACCTCCACATCCGGCATTTTCAACAAATTACCACAATGGGTCTGTCCCATAAACCCGAAGCCGACAACCGCGAACCTCATAAAATCTCCTATTTTTTGTTTTTTCTTCCTGTCTCCTTTAATATACCGGATTTTCCTCCTAAAAGCAACCCATTTTAATATAACAATATTAACAAATAATAAAAGTATATTTACAAAAGAAAATTTATGATTTTTGTTCGTTTTATCAGTTAATTGATAACTGTTTCAGCAGCATTTTTCTGCCACTGCTCCGGCTCCGCATTGAAAAATACGGTCGTCATGCTCCACTTGAAATCAACATTCGCCGGCACTTTTTTCTCCCTGACCGGAACAAAATAAAGTTTGCGGTCTGACAGACGATTCCACAAGAGGAAAGTTTCTTCCTGAGTAATCGGAGAAATCGATTCAAGCTCCTGAATAAAACCGGTTTTCATCCGGGGAGAATATCCGGCAAAGCGGAACGGATGTTTCAAAAATTTCATATCCCGTTTGTCTGAAGCAAACACTCCGGATTGCTTTTCTCCGTTGCGGTCAATAAAAAGATATTCCGTAAAAATCCTGTTCCACGGGTGCATGTAGTGATAAACAGTCATCCCCATCGGGCGACGCATACGCATTTCAACCAATTCAACGATTTTTTCAGGAGAAACTTTGACGGAATATTTCAACTGCATTTCTCCAACGAGAGAAGTTTTTTCATATTCAAAGCTCTCTGCCGCAGTTTGACCGCTGACCGGATGCCAGACAGCTCCGTTAAGGAAAAACTTAACCCCGACCTCTTTTTCTCCGATACCGTTTTCCAGATGTCCGGAACCGACCCAGCCTTTACCGTAACTGGTAGTTGTTCCATACCATGCGGTATTGGCAAAACAACACTCCGTACCTTTGAACCAGATACCATTAAGATTCCAGAAGGAGCGTTTGGAAACTCCGACGGTGATTTCACCGCACTTTACCTGAAATTTATCCGGCAGCTCTGTTCCTGAAACTGCCAATACGGACAAAACAGATAACATAAAAAGAATTCTTTTTTTCATAATTGATTCTCTCCTTTGTAATGAGTTATTTTCATGGATTTAAGTTCTCCGCAGAAAAACCGTGGAAGTTTATTTTCCCCCAAAGATCCATCGCCGCCGAAACTGGAAACAGACATCCAAAGCGGTATTCCGGAGCAATGGAATGCAGCTGTTTTCCCGTTTGCCGATATGGAAACGACTTTTCCGTCATAGCTGAAAATCACCTTTTGCCAAACATTTTCTGCCAATTTCACACCGGTATCAAAGCTCAATTCTCCCGGATCAGCAGCATTGCCGGTACGACGGCGGAAAGTTATCTGCAGTCCCTGTGGACGGCTGACCAAGCCGAATCCGGTCTGATATGATGGCCCATACTGGCGGAACAATATCTGTTCACGAGCCAATTCCATCGGCTTGATTTCAAATTCCATAACAAATCCGCTTCTTTGGGAGATAAAAGAATTCGGAAATGCCACAAAATTACCGCTTTTACCGTCAAAGGAAAGTGCATAACCACCTTCCGGAAGTTTTATCCATGCCGAAGATGAAATATTGAGCAAATTTGCTTTGCGGGTACTGATATGGCACCCCGGCACCGTAAAACGTGAACCTAAAGTCCCCTCAAAACCGGTGGACAGCGACAAATAACTGCCGATATGAGCCCAGAAATCCCGTCCAGAATCCGAAGTCAGAATATTGCCGTACAATGGAGAGGAATTATATTTAATTTCCTTCACCCTCTCTGATGGCACAGAAAATGATATCATTCCCCGGCGGTCAGACCAGGAGTTTAACGTACAACTGCGGCACGGAGATTTCTTATACTCCGGCAAAAACACAGGTATCCACCAGACTTTACCATTGCGGGAAACCACCCGCAATGCACAAACTGAATCCGGATTATCACAAACAACCTTTTCCCTGAAATCGACATCGAAATTGTCCAGAGCCATCGGCAGGCGTGTCGGCCGGTACAAACGCTCCACAGACACCACCAGACCGTCAGCAAAGACATGGGATACTATACCATATTTACCGATATCTTTAAGAGGGAAACGGTGGGTAAAAGTTTTACCATTCAAAACTCCGGAAAGTCTCTTGCCGGAAACAATTATTTCTGCATCCGGTACTTCCGATGTCAATACCGAAAATAATTGAGACTTAACCCACACATCTGCGGTGAACTTCTTTTCTCCGGGAAAGCCCTGGATCTTTTTTGCTGATACACCAGAATTTTCCCCATCGGCAAAACTGATGACAGAAGGCATATTCCTGCCGGACAGAACCGTATTTATCATCAGCATCGGCGGATTATTCAAATAACGGTAATTCACCCGGAACAACGCCCGTAACGGATCGTGCTGCAAATACTCATTTTGAGCATCAAAAGCAAATATACTGTTGCTGTTCTGCACTATTTCTGCAGAAACGATCTTTTCCGGGAAAGATGCTTTCACATCAGCGTAAAACTGCACAACGCCGGGAAAAATATCTTCAGCTCTTTCTGCTTTGATCACAGCCTTTTCCGGAATAAGCACATTATCCAACGGTGTATTGAACCACGTCTGATCATTGCATACTGCCGGACGTACGACTGTAAACGGCAACCCTCCGGAAAACTCCCGCATTTCCCCATTTCTGATGATCTTCAATCCCGGACGGATCAGACGGGCTGCGGCAAATTTCTCTGAGTCAAGCGTTACAGAATGGGCCATCAAACGACTGCGGTCAAATTCAAATTTTTCAGATTCATGTACTATATTTCCTGCGTGGTCAAGCAATTCAATGATCACCTGATATTTTTCTTTTTCACCTCCGTCCGGAACATTGAGCAGCTCTATTTTGAATTCCGTTCCAAGATTTATCTGCCGTCTCTGGCTGACGATCAAATCCGGGAACCATGAATCTCTCCGGTATTCCGGAGATCTTATGCCGTGCATTTTATCCATCCAGTAACGGATTATTTTCTGCAATGCCATAGGCCGGGGTGGGTTCCAGATTGGTTCCCTCATTCAACTCATCCCACTCAAAACCAAGAGGAATATCTATTTTGTATTTCTCACACAGCTCAAGATATTTGCGTATCGTTTCCGTACCGTCCGCCTGAAGTGACTGGGAACCATGGTAACTGGTATAACAATGCATGACCTGAAGCATCAATACTTTGCGGCCATTAAATTCATCTTGGGCACAAACAGCAGAAAAGAAGTCGGATCGTAGCCATGTCGTTCTGTGAGCCAAGGAGTTGTC